>DASSLB010000204.1:0-6743 GCA_035689945.1 Gaiellaceae bacterium
GGGCGAGTCGTTTTGTCCGAGCCGCGAGGAGGTCGCGGCGGAGCTCGTGGTCTTCATCCGCGAAGCCGTGCGCGAGCTCGGCGAGCATCGTGCAGTCGGTTTCCTGAAGAAGTTCTACAGCTGGTACCTCGGCCACGGCCGCTTCCCGAAGCCGTTCAAACAGGAGCTCGTGCAGCTGCAGACGACGGAGGAGGTCGTGACGCGCCTCTTCGCGGCCGCCCCCGGCGCAGCGCCGCTCGCCGAGCGGCTCGAAGCAGAGCTGCCGGCAACCGAGGACGAAGTGCTCCTCGACCGCCTCCCGATCTCGGTCTACGGCGGAGGTTGACCATGCGGATGCACGCGGACGAGGTCGACACCGACCTGTCCCTCGTGCAGCGCCTCGTCGCCGGCCAGTTCCCCAAGTGGGCGGACCTTCCGATCGAGCCGGTCTTCCCGCTCGGCACCGACAACGCGAACTACCGGCTCGGCGGCGACAAGCTCGTCCGGCTGCCGCGCCAGCAAAGCAAGGTCGCGGCGCTGGAGCGAGAGCTTGAGCTGTTGCCGCGGCTTGCGTCGCTGCCGCTCGCAGTCCCCGAACCGCTCGGACGCGGGCAACCGGCGGTCGGATTCCCGTTTCCGTGGGCCGTTTACACCTGGCTCGAGGGTGAGAACCTGCCGTTCCGCGAGATCCGAGATCCGAAGCGCGCGGCGACCGAGCTCGCGGAGTTCATCCTGGCCGTCCGCGCTCTTGGCCCGACAAATGCACCCCAGGGATTGCGCCGCGGCACGCTGCGCGAGCTGGACGAGTGGGTGCGCGCCGGCGCGGCGAAGCTCGACGCACGTTACGACCGCGAACGGCTTCTGGCCGCCTGGGACGAGGTGCTCGAGCTCCCAGCCTGGGTCGGTCCGCCGACGTGGTGCCACTGCGACCTCGATCTTCGCAACGTCGTCTTTCTCGAAGGACGGCCGAGCGCCGTGCTCGATTGGGGCGGAGCCGGGCTGGGCGACCCGGCCAGCGACGCCGCAGCTGCGTGGAAAGTGCTGCCTGCCGAAGCGCGGGCCGCGTTCTGGGAGGCTCTCGGAGCGGATGACGAGGAGATTGCCCGCGCCCGCGGCTGGACGCTCATGCAGTGCGCAGGAGCGCTCTCGTATTACACGCCCGAAAACAACCCGGCGCTCTTCCACGAGGCGGAGCGCTGGCTCACTGAGCTTCTCGGTTCCGCTCCCAGACGATCCGGAGCCCTGCGAGGGTGAGGAACGGCTCGACGTGGCCGATCGTGCGGGAATGCGGTGCGATCAGGTCGACGAGCCCTCCGGTCCCGATCACCGGCGCCTCGGCGCCGAGCTCACCGCGGATGGCGTCGACGATGCCGTCCACCTGGCCGGCGAAGCCGTACACGAGCCCGGATTGCAGCGCGCCGGCCGTCGTCTTGCCGATCACCTGCGGCGGCTCGACGTAGTCGACCTTGACGAGCCGAGCCGCGCGCGCGAAGAGCGCGTCCATCGATACCTCGATGCCCGGCGCGAGGACGCCGCCGACGTACGCCCCCGCAGCTGAGACGACGTCGAAGTTCGTCGACGTGCCGAAGTCGGCGACGATCGCCGGCGCACCGAAGAGCTCCTTCGCCGCGATCGCGTTGACGATGCGGTCGGGGCCGACGTCTCGAGGCGCGTCGTGCTCGATCGGAATCCCGGTGCGCACACCCGGGCCGACGACGAGCAGCTCGGCCCTGGCCCAGCGCTGGGCGACGTGTTCGTATTCCGGGACGAGCCTCGGAACGGTCGACGAAAGACAGATGCCGTCGATCGAGCCGAGGTCGAGGAAGTCCGCGAGCAGCGCGCCCAGCTCGTCCCCCGTCCGGTGCCCCTCGGTCGCGATCCGCCAGCGATCACCGAGCTCGGGCCCGTCGTAGAGACCGAAGACGGTCTGCGTGTTGCCGACGTCGACCGCGAGCAGCATCGCGGCCCCGAGATTAGAGCTCGTCGTCGCCGCGGAGCGGCTCGCCGATGCGCTCGGCGAGCGCCTCGGCTGTGAGCTGCGGCTCGTCGCCCTCGCCACGCAGCTCCTCGACGGTCACGTCGCCCGAGGTGAAGACCTTCGCCCGCGGGATGATCCGCGTCGGGCGGTTCTTGTCCCAGACCCAGACATCCTCGAGCTCGAGCTGGAAGAACGGAAGTCCGCCCGCCGCGGTCGGAGCGGCCTGCTGCACCTCGAGCCTGTTGCAGAGATACGTCGCATCCTGCGTCAGTACGCAGAAGCGGAAAAGCGCAAAGACGGCTTGGTACTCCTTCTTCAGCGCGAGCTCGAGCTCGGCCTCGTACTCGTCGAGATCGTCCAGGTGCGACATCGCCGGTCAGTGTACCCCTCTCAAGAGGGATTCCACGGTGCCGCGACCAGGCACGACGAGGCCCGGATCCAGCTCTGCAAGCGGTTCGAGGACAAAGCGACGCTCGTGCAGACGCGGATGCGGAACGGTGAGCCCAGGCTCGTCGATCAGCTCGTCGCCGTAGAGGAGGAGGTCCAGATCCAGCGTCCGCGGGCCATGCTCGCCGGGAACGCGGACGCGGCCGAAGCGCTGCTCGACCGCGAGCAACCGCTCGAGGAGCTCCGGCGCCTGGAGCGTCGTGTCGAGCGCCGCCGCCCCATTGAGGAAGAGTGGTTGCTCCCCCACTCCGATCGGCTCGGTCTCGCGCAGCGTCGAAACCGCGACGACCTCGATTCCCTCCTGGGCGTCGAGGGCTGCGACGGCGTCGTGGAGCGTGCGGTCGCGGTCCCCGAGGTTCGCACCAAGACCGACGTACGCACGCGTCACGGTCTCGTGACGGTGGCTGCCACCGTGCCGTCGAGCCCCGCCGGCCGAACCTCCGGCTTTCGGATGCGCACGCGGACGCGCTCCGGCGCGAACCGCCTCTCGAGCTCCTCGGCCACCGCTGACGCAAGCGCCTCGAGCAGCTTGAACTGCTTCCGGTCCGAGACTTGCTGCACGACCCGTGCAACCGCGACATAGTCGACCGCGTCCTCGAGCCGGTCGCTCGTGCCCCGCTCCCCAACGTCGAGCTCCACATCGAAGAGGAAGTCCTGCCCGCGCTCGCGTTCCTCGTCGTGTACGCCGTGGCGACCGAACACGCGCAGGTCGCGGACTTCGACCGTGATCACGCGATCGCGGCCGCGACGGTGAGCGCGTCGACGTGCGGCTTGACGTCGTGCACGCGGAGGATCGTCGCGCCACGCTCGAATGCGGCGACGGCCGCGGCGACGCTCGCGCCGAGCAGGTCGTCGGATCCCGTGAGCCTGCTCAGCGAGCTCTTGCGCGAGAAACCGACGAGCACCGGTCGACCCAGCGCGAGCAGGACATCGAGACGCCGGACGAGCTCGAGGTTGTGCGCGACGGTCTTGCCGAAACCGATGCCCGGGTCGAGGCAGATCCGCTCCTCGGGGATGCCGTGCGCAACGGCGAACGCCAACCGTTCCTCCAGGAAGGAGGCGACCTCCACCGCGACGTCGTCGTACCGTGGCTCCTCCTGCATCGTGCGCGGCTCGCCCTGCATGTGCATGAGGCAAAGGTAGGCGCCGGAGCCGGCCAAGACGTCGGTGAGCTCGGGGTCACCTCGCAGAGCAGTGACGTCGTTGACGAGGATCGCGCCGCGCTCGACCGCGGCCCGCGCGACAGCAGCCTTCGATGTGTCGATCGAGAGCGGCACCTCGCCGCCGAGCCGGTCGAGGACGGGCAGCACGCGCCGCAACTCCTCCTCCGGGGACACGCTTGCCGAACCGGGTCGCGTCGACTCGCCGCCGATGTCGACGATCGCCGCTCCCTCCTCGACCATGCGCCGCGCTGCCGCGACGGCAACGTCCGGGTCCAGGTGGACGCCGCCGTCGGAGAACGAGTCCGGCGTGACGTTGACGACGCCCATCACGGACGGACGCGGAAACCGCTCCTCGACCGGGATCACGCTGCAAATCCTCGCACGCGCCTCTCGGAATGGCTAAAGGCGTTCGATCCGAGTGCCGACATACCGGCTTGCGATGATCGACGATCGCCTTCTCGAGCACTGGGAGCGCGAGAGCGCCGCTCGCGCTCGGCTCCGAGACTCACTTCCGGCCTCGTGGCGCAACGACCCGCGTCCAAACATGGACGCGGTGCGCGAGCTCTACATCGAGGCGATGCTCCGCCTGAAGGAGCCGCACGTGCAACCCGTCGCGATCGGCGACGACGACCGCTAGCCGGCAGAGTCGACAGTAGGTTCGCTGCCGGCGGCTCAGCCTCGACTACCAGCGTGTTCCGTCGCGAGGATCGGTAGCGGCGGTGAAGCCGCCCGGCGTTGGTCGAACTCGGTCAGCGTGAGGCTCACCAATGTGTGGCAGGTGAGCTCCGGGCACTCGCAGATGAACTCCCAGGTCTGGGCCGGCGAACCATCGCTCGCCAACTTGCGGATCGAGTCATTGACGTGCGCGAAGACCCGGCTCTTCTCCATGCCTCGCTCCTAATCGCCTGCTAGGATTGACATGACTGTCTATACGCGATATCTGATACGCGAGATTTAATACATGATTTTTATATCGTATGTCAAGCGCTAACGAACCGAAGACCTGGACGTTCCTCACCAACCACGCCCAGGTGCTCCTCTGTCTGGCCGGGGCGCCCGACATCCGGCTCCGTGACGTGGCCGAACGGGTGGGCATCACCGAACGCGCGACCCAGCGCATCCTCGCCGAGCTCATCCAAGCCGGCTACGTCAAGACGGAACGCGTCGGACGCCGGAACCGCTACACCGTCGACCGGCAGCACGCGATGCGGCATTCAGCGCAGTTCGGCTACGAGATCGGCGCCCTGCTCGAGGCGCTCAGCTAGTCACGAAGTACGCGTTCGACCTGCGGGCTGAGGTGATCCGGTAGAGGCCCTGCGAGTTCGGAGTCGTCAGATACGAGCATGCGTACTCGGGCTGGGCCGTGGTTCCGGCGCGCGCCGTGAACGCCTTGCTGAAGTGGCCGTTCACCCAGAGCGTGATGAACGCGTGTCCGGTGCCCTCGAAAGTGGACTGCCCGGCCTTGTATGTCGTGAAGCGCTTCGCCTCGCTCGCCCACGACCACGAGCATGGCTGGCGGTCGAGGTAGACGCGCAGCAGCGCCTTCTGCGGGGCGACACCGTGAGAGAGCACGCTGAACAACGACCCGGTGGGGGGCCGGTGCCAAGCGGTGCCCCAAACCCTGTAGCCGTTTGCAGCGAATGCCGTCGCGCTCAAGCCGAGCGCGAGCGCTACGACTGTGACCGCAAGACTTGACCTCCGCATACGCACCGGATTGGGCAGCCTGTTCATTGCGCGACCTCCTTCGGGTCTCGAAGGGTACGCCTCGCGGCTAACGGTCGACTAACGGGCGCTAGCTCTTCGCCGGGTCCGGGCCCTGCATGGCCGAGCCTGGCAGCGGGAACGGCCGTGGGCGCGGGCGCTCGCGCTTCGGCTCTGGCTGGGGCTCGGGCTTCTCCGGCTCCGCGGGCGCCTCGTCCGGGAAGACCGTTGACTCGTCCTCACCGGCGAGCAGGCGCTCGAACTGATCCCTGTCGATGGTCTCGTGCTCGATGAGGATGGTCGAGATCTTGTGCAGCTCGTCCATATGCTCGCGCAGCACCGACAGCGCGAGCTCGTGCGCCTCCTCGATCACACGGCGGATCTCGTCGTCGATCTCGCGCGCGATCTCCTCGGAGTAGTCGGCCTCTGCGCCATAGTCGCGGCCAAGGAACGGCTGGTCGTAGTTCCGGCCGAGCACGCGCGGGCCGAGCTTCTCGCTCATGCCAAAGCGCATGATCATCTGCTTCGCCGTCTGCGTGACCTTCTCGAGGTCGTTCGCAGCCCCGGTAGTGACCTCGTGGAAGACGATCTCCTCCGCCGCGCGGCCGCCGAGCGTCATGCCCATCTGGTGCATGAGCGCCGTGCGCGTCGTGAGGTACTTGTCCTCGGTCGGCAGCGAGATCGTGAGGCCGAGCGCCTGGCCCCGGGAGACGATCGTGATCTTGTGGACGGGATCCGTGTGCTCGAGGAAGTGGCCGACCAGCGCGTGGCCCATCTCGTGGTAGGCCGTGATCTTGCGCTCGTGCTCCGAGAGGAGCCGCGCCTTCTTCTCCGGGCCGGCGACGACACGCATGATCCCCTCCTCCAGCTCCTCCTGCTCGATGATCTTCTTGCCGCGGCGCGCCGCGAGGAGCGCAGCCTCGTTGACGAGGTTCGCCAGATCGGCGCCGGTGAAGCCGGGCGTGCCGGAAGCGAGCGTGTCGAGGTCGATCTCGGGTGCGAGAGGCTTGCCCTTCGTGTGCACCTCGAGGATCTTGCGCCGGCCGACGCGGTCGGGCCGGTCGACGACGATCTGCCGGTCGAAGCGGCCTGGGCGCAGAAGGGCCGGGTCGAGGATGTCGGGCCGGTTCGTCGCGGCGATGAGGATGATGTTGTCCTTCATCTCGAAGCCGTCCATCTCGACGAGCAGCTGGTTCAGCGTCTGCTCGCGCTCGTCGTGGCCGCCACCGAGGCCGGCACCACGATGGCGGCCAACCGCGTCGATCTCGTCCATGAAGACGATGCACGGCGCCGCCTGCTTCGCCTGCTCGAACAGGTCGCGCACGCGCGAGGCACCGACGCCGACGAACATCTCGACGAAGTCGGAGCCGGAAATCGAGAAGAACGGGACGCCGGCTTCGCCTGCGACCGCTCTTGCGAGCAGCGTCTTACCGGTGCCGGGAGGCCCGTAGAGGAGAACGCCCTTGGGGATGCGC
>DASSLB010000205.1:0-11650 GCA_035689945.1 Gaiellaceae bacterium
ACGAGCTCGATCACGCGCTCTGGCCCGAGCTCGCGCGCGCGCTCGAGCGCGCTGAACTCCGGCGGCGTCTCCGGGTCGGCGCCCTCGGCGATGCGCCGCAGGAGCTTCAGGCCGGACGTCTGCGGCAGCGGCGGCGAGGTCGGCGGGATCTGCTCCTCGCGCGGCTCCGGGCCGGCGATGGTGCGGAGCGCCGCGGGCGCGCGCTCGCAGAGCCCGAGGCACGGCGATTCGATTGCGCCCTCCGGAACCTCGGCACCGGCGAGACGGCACGAGAGGTCGGTGCAGACGTGCAGCACCTCGGCAGGACGCTCTTCGAGCGCGAGCAGCGCGTAGAAGGTCGCGACGCCGTAGGCGTCGGCGGGCGGCACGTCGAGGCGGCGCGACGTGTAGCCGAGAGCGCCCGGCGTGACCCAACCCACGCGCTGCTGCGCCGCCCGGAGAGCGGGCAAGAGCAGGTGCCGCCGGTTGCGGTCGCGTCGCGCGACCCGGTTCCCGTTCGTCGCCTCGACGCCGACAACCGCGTCGATCGCCTCGCGCTCGGCGGTAGTTGGCTCGGCGTCGAGCAGCTTCAGATCCACTAGACAGCCTCGAGGCGGATCGCGGTCGCCTTGAACTCCGCCGTGCCCGACTTCGGGTCGGTCGCGTCGATGGTGAGCACGTTCGTCGCAACCTCGTCGGGGAAGTGGAGGTTCATGAACGCGAGACCGGGGCGCAGGTTTCTGTCGTAGCGGGCGGGTGCCTCGATCGCGCCTCGCCGCGAGACGACCCGCACTCGTGCACCGTCGGCGACGCCGTAGCGCTCGCCGTCCTCGGGCGCGAGCAGGATCGCCTCGCCGCCGACGTGGAGCGGCGACCCGTAGCGGTTCGTCTGGACTCCCGTGTTGAAGGACTCGAGCCGCCGGCCGGTCGTGAGACGCAGCGGGAAGTCGTCGTCGAGCGCGTCGACCGGCGGGTCGTGCTCGACCGCCATGAACGGCGCGCGCTCCTCGACGACGTCGTCCCACAGCCGCCCGTGGAGGAAGAGCGCGCCCGGATCGTCCTCGTCGAGGCACGGCCACTGAATCCCGCCCAGCGCCTCGAGCCGGTCGTAGCTCATCCCTGCGTGCATCGGGGAGAGCAACCGGCACTCGTTCCAGACGTCCTCCGCGCGCGACGAGCCGAGGTCGTGACCCATCCGCCGCGCGAGCTCGTAGACGATCTCGATGTCGTCGCGCGCCTGGGCCGGCGGGTCGTACGCCTTGCGCACGCGCTGCACGCGCCGCTCGCTCGAGGTGACGGTTCCCTCCACCTCTCCGAGCGTCGACGCCGCAGGGAGGACGACGTCCGCCAGCTCGGCGGTACGGGTCAAGAACAGGTCCTGAACAACCAGATGGTCGAGGCCGTCGAGAAGCCGCTCTGCGCGCTGCTGGTCCGCCTCTCCCTGCGCCGGGTTCTCACCGACGACGTAGACGGCGCGCAGTTCGCCGTGCTCCATCGCCTCGAACATCCCGGTCAGGTGGAGCCCGTGCTCGGCCGGGATCGACGAGCCCCACGCCGAGTCGAACTTCGCGCGAATGTCGTCGTCGAGAATCTCCTGGAAGCCGGGCAGGCGATTCGGAATCGCACCCATGTCTCCCCCGCCCTGGACGTTGTTCTGGCCGCGCAGCGGCTGCAGACCCGAGCCCCACTTGCCGACCTTGCCGGTCAGCAAGGCAAGGTTGATCAGCGCGAAGACGTTGTCGACGGCGTTGTGGTGCTCAGTGATGCCGAGCGTCCAGCAGAGCTGCGCGTTCTTCGCGTTGCCGTACGTGTGCGCCAGCTCGCGGATCGCATCCGCGGGAACACCCGTGACGCGTTCCGCCTCCTCGAGCGTCCACGGCTCGACCGATTCGCGGTACGCGTCGAAGCCGGTCGTGGCGCGCTCGACGAACTCGGTGTCGACGAAGCCCGCCTCGATCAGCTCCCGCCCGACCGCGTTCGCGAGCGGGATGTCGGTGCCGACGTCGAGACCGAGCCAGAGGTCGGCCCACTGCGCCGACGGCGTGAGCCGCGGGTCCACGACCATCAGCGTCGCGCCGGCGTTGACCGCCTTGAGGACGTGGTGGAAGAAGATCGGGTGCGCCTCGCGCGCGTTCGAGCCCCAGAGGATGATCAGGTCCGCAGCTCGGGTCTCCTCGTAGGAGCTCGTCCCGCCGCCTGCACCGAACACCGTCGCCAGACCGACGACGCTGGGCGCGTGTCAGGTTCGGTTACAGCTGTCGACGTTGTTCGATCCGAGCACGACCCGGGCGAACTTCTGCGTTGCGAAGTTCAGCTCGTTGGTCGCCTTGGAGCAGCTGAAGACGCCAGTCAGTGCGCCTTCGTCGAGCGCCTTGCGGAAGCCGGCCGCGGCGCGGTCGAGCGCCTCGCCCCAGCTCGCAGGTCTCAGCTCTCCACCGTCTCGGACGAGCGGCGTCGTAAGCCTTGCGGACTTCGTTGACATGACTTGGAATCTAGAGCAAGAGACGTCGCATGAGGTCCACGTCGATCCGATCGACCAGCTCGTCGGCGGCGGCGAGTCGATGCGGCTGGAGCGTGGTGCGCATCGCGAGCACCTTCCCGACACCGGCTGCGCGGGCCGACGCGACGCCGGCCTCCGTGTCCTCGAACACGATCGCCTCGGCCGGGTCCGCTTCGAGCAGGGCGAGCGCCTTGACGTACCCCTCGGGGTCGGGCTTGCCGTGAACCACGTCGTCGGAGGTGACGATCGTGCGGAAGCACTCGGCAATCGCTGCCGCCTCGACGACGGGCTCGATCTCGGCCCGGGCGGCGCCGGAGCAGATGGCGAGCGACACGTGCTCGGCGGCAAAGCGCACCGCCTCACGTACATGCTCGTGGACGGTCGACCCGTCGGAAGCAGCCGCTCGATACCGGGTCACACGCTCCTCGATGACCGCCTTGACGTCCGGATGATCCTTGCCGAGCCACGTCGTCACGATCTCCGGATCGGAGAGGCCCGCCAGCTCGTCGAAGTACTCTTGCGCCGACATCGGCCGTCCGTGCTCCGCGAACAGATGCGTGAAAATCTCGCACAACACGGGCTCGTCGTCCGAGAGGGTTCCGTTGAAGTCGAAGACCAGCGCGGAGACCGGCACGGCTAGTCCTCGCGTTGCACGTCTGCGAGCAGCTGCCCGAACTGCGGGCCGTCGAGCTCCGCGACGGCGCGCTCGTACTTCTCCATCGCCCAGCCCCAGAAGTCGAAGTCGAGATCCGAGATCCCGACCTGGATCGAGCCCCACAGCGTCCAGCCGTACTTCGACATCAACCCCCAGAGCCGGGAGCGCGCAATCTTGTTGCGCAACGGCTTGCCCCAGTACGCCGTGACGAGCTCCTCGAGCTGCTCGAGCGAGAGGTTGGACTCGCTCCAGACGTTGCCGAGCTCGAACGAGGCCTCGTTGTTGCCCGAGTACTCGTAGTCGATGAGCCGCATCTCGCCGTCGACGCGGATGAAGTTCTCGGCGAGCAGGTCGTTGTTGCACGGCACCGTCGGCTCGGCGCGCACGCGCATGGCGCGCTCGAGGTCGCGGATCTTCGGCTCGAACTCCTCGTAGCGGCCCGGGAGCCGAAAACCGCGCTCGCGGACGATCTCGAGGTAGCCCGGCTGGATCTGGAACATGTCGAAGTCCTGCAGGAAGCGACGCCCGGAATGGAGACGGCGGCAGGCGTCGGCGATCGCGGAGATGTGGCCGCCCCTCCGGAGCTTCTCCGAGTCCATGACCTCGCCGTCGAGGAAGCCGAGGACGAGCGCGTCCTGCTCCGGCAGTGCCGCGACGAACGGCGCGCCAACGCCGGTCTCAGCGGCGGCGATGGTGTTGTGCACCTCGTTCTCGCGGTCGATCGCGAGCAGGCTCGTGTCCTTGCCGGAGATCCGGACGACGTAGCACCCGGACGGGCTCGTGACCTTGTAGTTCGTGTTCGTGAGGCCGCCCGTGAGCGGCTCGACCGACTGTGCGTCGCGCAGTTCGGGAACAGCGGCGAGCACATCCTCCAGCGGCATGCGCCGATCCTATTAGGGTCGCACCATGCCCCCCGACCGTGCCCGCGCCGTCGTCATCGGCGGCGGCGTCATCGGCTGCTCGTGCCTCTACCACCTCGCGAAGCAGGGGTGGACCGACTCCGTCGGAGTCGAGCAGTTCCAGCTGACCCACGGCTCGACGTGGCACTCGGCGGGCCTCGTCGGCCAGCTGCGCTCGTCGATCTCGCTGACGCGGATGATGCAGTACTCCGTCGGCCTGTACGCCGAGCTGAAGGAGCTGACCGGCAACGACCCGGGCTGGCACCAGCTCGGCGGCCTGCGGCTCGCGTCCTCGCAGCCCCGGCTCGAGGAGATCCGCCGTCAAGCTTCGTGGGCGAAGACGTTCGGGCTGCCGATGGAGATCGTCTCGGCGGAGGAAGCCCAGAGGCTCTTCCCGCCCATGTCGACCAACGGCGTACTCGGGGCGGCCTTCATCCCCGACGACGGCTACCTCGACCCGTCGCAGCTGACGTTCGCTCTCGCCGACGGCGCCCGCCGCCTCGGCGCGCAGATCGAGGTCCGCACGCGCGTCACCGGCATCGACACGACGGACGGCCGCGTATCCGCGGTCGAGACGGACAAAGGGCGGATCGAGTGCGAGGTCGTCGTCGACGCCGCGGGCATGTACGCGCGCCAGGTCGCAGCGCTCGCCGGCGTCGATCTGCCGCTGATCCCGTTCGGCCACCAGTACCTCATCACGGAGCCGTTTGACCCGCCGCTCGAGGCGCTGCCGACGTTGCGCGATCCCGACAACCTCATCTACTTCCGCACCGAAGTCGGAGGCCTCGTGATGGGAGGCTACGAGCGCAAGCCGGCGTCGTGGGCGATCGACGGGATACCCGACGGCTTCGAGGCAAAGCTTCTTCCCCAGGAGTGGGACCGGATGGAGGAGCTCTTCACCAACGCGATCTCACGCGTGCCCGCGATGGAGAACGCGGAGGTGAAGGCGTTCTTCAACGGGCCCGAGGCGTTCACCCCGGACGCCGACTTCCTCCTCGGCGAGACCGACGTCCCCGGCTTCTGGATCGCGGCAGGCGGCTGCGCGCACGGCCTGGCGGGCGCGGGCGGAGTCGGGAAGGTCATGAGCGAGTGGATCGTCGACGGCCGTCCCGAGTGGGATGTGTGGCCGCTCGACTGGCGCCGGTTCGGCCGCCAGTACCGCAGCCGCGAGTACACGCTCGCGCGCACGTACGAGGCACTCTCGACGTACTACGACATCAAGTACCCGGGCGAGGAGCGCAAGGCAGGACGTCCGCTTCGTGTATCGCCCGTATATCAGCGGCATATCACGCTGGACGCGTCCTTTGGGGAGAAGGGCGGCTGGGAGCGCGTCAACTGGTACGAGTCGAACGCGGCGGGCGGGGACGGGTCGCTACGACCGCGCGGCTGGGCCGGCGAGAACTGGTCACCGGCGATCGAGGTGGAGGCGCGGGCGGCACGCGAAGCGGTCGCGCTCTTCGACCAGTCGTCGTTCTCGAAGCTCGAGGTGCTCGGCCCCGGCGCGCTGGCCTTCCTCGAGCGGCTGTGCGCGAACCGGATCGACCGGCCGGTCGGCACGATCGTCTACACGCAGCTCCTCAACCACCGCGGCGGGATCGAGGCAGACCTGTCGGTGCTGCGCCGCGAGGAAGACCGGTTCCTCCTCGTCACCGGCACCGCATTCGGCACGCACGACCGCGCGTGGCTAGAACGGAACATGCCGCGGAACGGCTCGGTCTACGTCAACGACGTCACGGGGGCGTACGCGTGTCTCTGCCTCTGGGGGCCGAAGGCGCGCGAGGTCGTGAGCTTCGACCACCCGTACATGACGGCGCGTGAGGTCTCGGTCGGCAACGTGCCGTGCATCGCGTCTCGGGTCACGTACGTCGGCGAGCTCGGCTGGGAGCTCTACTGCCCGGCCGAGTACGGCGCGACCCTGTGGGACACGCTCTGCGTCGACGGCGTGACGCCTGGCGGCTACCGCGCAATCGAGTCGCTCCGGCTCGAGAAGGGCTATCGCGCCTGGGCGAGCGACCTCACCGCCGAGACGACGCCGTTCGAGGCGGGACTCCGTTTCGCGGTGAAGCTGGACAAGGGCGACTTCATCGGCCGCGAGGCGCTCGAGAGCGCCGAGCCGCGCCAGAAGCTCGTCTGCGTCGTCCTCGACGACCCGCGCGCTGTCGCGCTCGGCTCGGAGCCGGTGCGACACGACGACGAGGTCGTCGGCCGCGTCACGAGCGCTGGCTACGGCTACGCGGTCGAGGCGAGCATCGCGTACGCGTACGTGCCGGTCGCGCTCGCCGAGCCTGGGACGAAGGTCGCGATCGACATCTTCGGCGACTGGATCGACGGCGAGGTGCGCGCCGACCCGCTGTACGACCCGAAGGGCGCGCGCATCCGGATGTAGGTGTGGCCCGCAGGGCGCGGGCCACACCCGATGATTCGGCTCAGGTGCCGGGGGCCGGCGGCTTGACCTTGGTGTACGGGGTCTTCGCGCTGAGCCACGACTTGATCTGGGACTTGTGCGCCGCAGCAAACGCCGCCGCAGCCTGGTCGTTCGACATGTGCTTGACGGCAAGGTTGTACGCGACCGAGTTCTGCTCGCTCGACGTCCAGTTGAAGCGGCGGAGGAACTTCGCCACGGCCGGCGCCGACTTCGACAGCTGCGGCGAGATGATCTTGTACAGGTGGTACGGCGGGTACGCGCAGTTGATCTGGGCGGGCTTCAGCTTCGCGCACGTCGGCGTCCACTTGGGCAGCGCCACCTGGGAGAACTTGTAGATCGCGTTCTGGTACTGCGGCGTGTACCAGTAGAAGATGATGGGCTTCTTCTGCCGGTAGGCCGTCTGGATCTCGGTCAGCTGCGCCGCCTCGCTGCCGGCGAAGACAACCTTGAGGTTGATCTTCAGGTTCTTGACGAGCGCCTGGTCATTCGTGACGTAGCTCGGCGCCCCGTCCAGGAACTGCCCCTGGGGAGACGACTGGGGCGTCACGAACATCTTCCAGTCCTTCTTGACGCCCTTCCAGTCCTTCAGCTCGGGGTGCTGCTTCAGCAGGTAGGTCGGGATGTACCACCCGATGTTCCCGTTCGGGCCCTCCAGGCCGGCATCCACGACCGTGTGCCCCTTCTTGATGTACTGGCTGTACTGCGGCGAATGCCCCCACTCCTCGAGGACGGCTGAGAGCTTGTTCTGCGAGACCGCCGTCCAGGCCGGGATCTCGTCGATCGTGACCAGGTTCACCTTGTAGCCGAGGTACTTCTGGATCACGTACTGCGCGACGACGTTGTTCGCGAGCGAGCCTTCCCACGAGTTCGTCGCCAGCGCGATCGTCGGCTTGCCGTTGTCGCGAGCGGACGCACCCCCGGCGGTCGCCGCAATCGCCGCAGCCGCGACAACAGTCACGACGAGCAGCACTGCGACGCCGGCGACGCGGCGGCGGCTCCCGGGGAGCCCCAAGCTCCTGCGTTGATCCTCCCTCATTACCCTTGTCCTCCTTCTAGTTGGCGCGTTTGACTGAGCCGGTCGAGGACGATGCCCATGAGCACCATCGTGAGGCCCGCGGCGGCGCCGAGGCCAACCTCCGACCGTGAGAACCCGGTGACGACGTCGAGCCCGAGACCGCCCGCGCCGACCAGACCGGCGACGACGACCTCCGCCATCACGAGCAGGATCGTCTGGTTGACGGCGAGCGTGATGTAGGGCCGCGCGATCGGCAGCTCGATCTTGAGCAGGAGCTGCCAGCGTGTCGACCCGAACGACTGCCCGGCTTCGATCACTTCCCGCTGCACGGCCCGCAGCCCGAGAGTCGTGGCGCGCACGGCCGCAGGCAGTGCGTACACGAACGATGCCGTCACGCCCGCCAGGTTGCCGACGCCGAACAGCGCGACGACCGGGATCAGGTAGACGAACGCGGGCAGCGTCTGCAGGAAGTCGAGAATCGGACGCAGGACGGCGTCGGCCGCACGCCAGCGGTAAGCGGCAATCCCGAGCGGGATCCCGATCACGAGGTCGAGGACGAGCGCGACGATGACCAGGCTCAGCGTCTGCATCGCATCGCCCCAGGCCGAGAATTCGTACGAGGTGAACCCCTGGAACGTGTATCCGACGGGTGCCTGCATCAGGCCCATCAGCGCCACGCAACCGACGAGGAGGACCGCGCGGCGAGCGCCTCCGCGAGCCCATGCAGCCGCGCCGACGAGGGCGGCAACGAGCCACCACGGAAAGTCGTTCAGGAACCGCTGGAGCGGGTTGAGCACCTGGAGCGTGAGGAAGCTCGACAGCGACTCGCTGACGTGGGTGAGCTTGAGCGTCACCCAGTTCATCCCGTTCGTCACGTGGTCGACGATCGAGAATCCCCAGCCGGACGGCCAGTCGCCGAGGTTGAGCCCGTAGTGCGCAACGAGCACGACGGCGAGCAGTCCGCCCCAGAGAACGTAGAGATGCTGTCGTGTCAGCCGCTTCTCAGAGCCTCCACGCCGGGTCACGTGCTTCCCCAGCGCGGCGGAGGTGCGATCGAGCCACATCGCCATGAAGACGATCAGCAGACCGGCGACCGCGCCCATCCCGAGGTCCTGCGTCTGCAGCGCCTGGAGAACGGGATCTCCGAGGCCGCCGGCGCCTACGAGCGAGGCGATCACGACGATCGACAGCGCCATCATGATCACCTGGTTCAGGCCGAGCATGATCGCCTGCGCGGCGAGCGGCAACTGCACGTCGCGGAGGATTTGCCGACGCGTCGCGCCGAACGCCTCCCCGGCCTCGATCACATCGCGTCGCACCGTCCGAATCCCGACCTCGGTGAAACGGACGAGCGGCGGGACGGCGTAGATGACCGTCGCGACGATCCCGGCCGGATTTCCGATCGAGAAGAGAACGACGATCGGGACGAGGTACGCGAACGCCGGCAGGATCTGCATCACGTCGAGGATCGGCCGGAGCGTCTTGCTCACGGGCGTCCACACCGCCGAGGCGATGCCCAACGGGATTCCGATCACCGTCGAGATCACGATGGCGACCGCCATCAGCGAGAGCGTCGTCATCGCCGGCTGCCACATGTCCGAGATGCCGTTCGGGCCGCCGTTCGGGATCTGGAGAATGCCGAACGACGAGACCATGACCGCCGCGAAGATCGCGGTCTTCCAGCGGCCGACGAGCCAGGCGACGAGCACGGCCAGGACGAGCACCCCAACCCAGGTCAGCCAGTGGAGGACGCTGACGAGGTCGTTCGTCGCGCTGTTGAGGAAGCTCCCGAAGTTCCCGATGATCGTATGAAGGAAGAAGTTCGACGACTGGTTCGTCTGCACCCAGATGTCGAGGCGGTCGAACCAGTTCGGCACTCCGCCGCCCAGCACCCACGTCTTCGGGAAGCCCTTGTGGAAGCCGCTCAGCGCGATGCCCGCGATGCAAATCGCGATGCCGACGCCGAGAGGTGCCAGCCTGCGGCCGAGCCGGCCGATGTCTAGGAGCGGAAGCCGCGCCTCGGCGGAAGCGACCGATGAGGCTGCGGGCGGGGGGTTCAAGGCGTGGCCGGAGTGCTCGGCTCGAGCGCCGGCTCCTCGGGAACGGTCGGCCGCTCGCGGCCGGCGAGGATGTGGACGACCATCCGGCGGTCGAGTATCCCGACGAGCTCGTTGTCCGATCCCACGACGCCGATCGGCCCCTGGGCACCGAAGATGACGGGCAGCAGCTCGCCGAGCCGGGCGTCGTGGTTGACGACGCTCTCGGGTGTCTCCCCAGCGTGGGGCTGGAGGGCGAAGGCGGCAGTCAGCACCTTCCCTCGGGGCACGTCGCGGACGAACTCCGCCACGTAGTCGTCGGCCGGCGCGCCCACGATCTCCGCCGGCGTGCCTACCTGGACGAAGCGCCCGTCCTTCATGATCGCGATCCGGTCGCCGATCTTGAGGGCCTCGTCGAGGTCGTGCGTCACGAAGACGACCGTCTTCTGCAGGCGCGCCTGGAGGCGTGCGACCTCGTCCTGCATCTCGCGGCGAATCAGCGGATCGAGCGCCGAGAATGCCTCGTCGAAGATCAGCACTTCCGGATCGACGGCCAGCGCTCGAGCAAGGCCGACGCGCTGCTGCATGCCGCCGCTGAGCTCGTCCGGATATGACGCCTCGACGCCCGCGAGCCCGACTACCCCGAGGATCTCGCGAGCCCGCTCGTGGCGAGTCTGCTTCGGAATGCGCTGCACCTCGAGCCCGTAGGCGGCGTTGTCGATCACCGTCCGGTGAGGGAAGAGACCGAAGTGCTGGAAGACCATCGCCACCTTCGTGCGGCGAAGCTGGCGGAGTGCGCGACCGTCCGCACCGAGCACGTCCTGGCCGCAGATGCTGATCGCGCCGGAGGTCGGCTCGATCAGCCGCGTGATGCAGCGGACGAGGGTCGACTTGCCGCTGCCCGATAGGCCCATGATCACGAAGACCTCGCCGCGGGCGACGTCGAAGCTGATGTCGCGAGAGGCGATGGTGTTGCCGGTCTTCGCGAACAGCTCTGCGCGTGGGAGATCGAGGTCGTCGCTGCCCCGCAGCCGCTCGGGATGCGGGCCGAAGATCTTCCAGACGTCGCGCGCTTCGATCACGGGAGCTTCCGCGGAGTCGATGTGTTCGGCGCCGGCCGTCGGTGTGGGCGCTGTCACCGCACCACCGTATTACTGCGGTGACGACAGATCAATTCCGCGCCCCGCTCAGAAGAGACCAACCGTCTTTCCTTCCTCGTCGATGTCGACGGAATGGGCGGCAGGCGTGCGTCCATAGCCGGGCATCGTCTGCATGTCGCCGCAGAGCGCGACGAGCCAGCCGGCTCCGGTGTAGGCGCGGATGTCGCGCACCGTCACGGTGAAACCGGTCGGCGCGTTCGCGAGCGTCGGATCGTGCGAGAGGGAGAGGTGCGTCTTCGCCATGCAGATCGGGAGCTTGTCGAAGCCGACGCGCTCGAACTCCTCGATCTTCTTCCGCGCGGCCGGCTGCAGCAGGATCCCGTCGCCGCCGTAGACCCGGGTCACAATCGCCTCGATCTTGCGCTCGATCGAGTCGTCGAGCGGGTAGACCGGCGCGAAGTTCGACGGCTGCTCCGTCGCTCTGACCACCGCCTCGGCGAGTGCCGCTGCGCCCTCGCCACCCTTCACCACGGCCTCGTTCGCCTCGGCCTCGACAGCGCCGTTCGCGAGCGCGATCTCGCGGATCTGCTCGATCTCCTCGTCCGAGTCCGCCGGGAAGCGGTTGACGGCGACGACCGCGTTGAGGCCGAACTCGCGGATCGTCGCAAGGTGGCGGATCATGTTGGCCGAACCGGCCGCGATCGCCTCGGCGCCGCCGTCGGGATTGCCGCCGTGGTGCTTCAGCGCCTTCACCGTCGCGACGAGGACGACCGCGCTCGGAGTGAGCTCGCCCACCCGGCAGACGATGTCCATGAACTTCTCCATGCCCATGTCCGCGCCGAACCCGGACTCGGTGACGACGACGTCCCCGAGCTTCAGAGCGATGCGGTCGGCGACGAGCGAGTTGTTGCCGTGGGCAATGTTCGCGAAGGGACCGCAGTGCACGAACGCGGGCTGGCCCTCGAGCGTCTGCACGAGGTTGGGCTTGATCGTCTCCTTCAGGAGGACCGTCATCGCACCGGCGGCCTTCAGCTGCTCTGC
>DASSLB010000206.1:0-3535 GCA_035689945.1 Gaiellaceae bacterium
TTGCGGCCGATTCGCCAGGTCCACTTCTGGCCCGACAGGAGGTCGCGCGCCGGGTACGCCGGTGGCAGCCCCGTCGAGACGGGCAGGACGCAGACGCCGACCTGCGTCGCCTTCGGGTCGAGGTTCACGACCGTGACGACGGTGTTCTCGCCGCGCCGCTTGAGGAAGGCGAAAAGCTGCTCGTTCTCGGTCTCGAGGATCGTGAGCGGATCGAGCCACTGGAGCGCCGGGTTGTCCCGCCGCGCCGCATTGAGCTTGGCGAGGAGCGGCAGGAGCGGCCCGTCGAGCGTCCGCTCCTTCACCTCGTACTTCTCCGAGTCGAGGTACTCCTCCGAGCCCGGCCGCACAGGCTTGTTCTCGCACCTCTCGAAGCCCGAGTAGATGCCGTACGCCGGCGAGAGCGTCGCGGCGAGCACGAGCCGCGCCTCGAAGGCGGGTCGCCCGCCCGACTGGAGGTACTCGTGGAGGATGTCCGGCGTGTTCGCGAAGCAGTTGGGCCGGTAGAAGTCGCGCCACTCGAGGAGCTGCCCCAGGAACTCGAGCAGCTCCCAGCGCGTGTTCTTCCACGTGAAGTACGTGTAGCTCTGCGCGAACCCGGCCTTGGCGAGCGTCGTCATCGGCGCGGGCCGCGTGAACGCTTCGGCGAGGAAGATCACGTCCGGGTCTTCCTGCCGCACCTCGCCGATCAGCCACTCCCAGAAGGGCACCGGCTTCGTGTGTGGGTTGTCGACCCGGAAGACGGTCACGCCGCAGTCGATCCAGTGGCGGACGACGTCGAGCAGCGCCTGCGAGAGGCCGCGCCAGTCCTCGCTGCCGAAGTCGACGTTGTAGATGTCCTGGTAGCGCTTCGGTGGGTTCTCCGCGAACTTCAGCGTCCCGTCGGGTCTGCGGAAGAACCACTCGGGATGCTTCTTCAGCCAGGGGTGATCCGGGGAGCACTGGATCGCGAAGTCGAGAGCGATCTCGATTCCGAGCTTCTTCGCCTCGGCCACGAGCTTGCGAAACGCCTTCTCGGTTCCCAGCGACGGGTCGATCGCGTCGTGGCCGCCCTTCTCGGACCCGATTGCCCAGGGGCTGCCGACGTCGCCGGCCTCCGCCGTCTCGGAGTTGTTGCGGCCCTTTCGGTTCGTGTGGCCGATCGGGTGGATTGGCGGCAGATAGATGACGTCCACTCCGAGCTCGGCGAAGCGCGGCAGCTGCGCGCTCACGCCCTTGAAGCCGCCCCACGAGCGCGGGAAGAGCTCGTACCACGAGCCGAAGCGGGCGAGGACGCGGTCGACGTCCACTTCGTACGTCGCCGACCACGCCTTCTCGGCGCGGCCACCCGCCTTCGCGCCGAGCGCCTCCTCGGCGGTCAACTGCTCGATGCCGAGCAGCACCGCGCCTTCCGAGAGCTCGCCGGCGAGGTCGGCCTGGCCCGCGGCGACCTTGCGCCGCAGCTCCTCCTGGAACGACGCCACGCGGTCGACCCAGGCCTCGATCCGGAAGCACCACAGGCCCGGGCGGTCGACCGCGAACGAGCCGCTCCAGGCGTCGTTGCCCAGCGGCTCGAGGGGCGCCTCCGTCCAGCCGGTCGAGCCCGGGCTTCGATGGCGGATCGCCGCGCCGAGCGTCTCGTGCCCGTCGCGGAAGATCCGCGCGGTCACCTCGACGCGGTCACCGACGGTGCGCTTGACCGGGTAGCGGCCGCAGTCGACCTGCGGCGTTACCTCCTGGATCTGGATCCGGGCGGGCTTCGTCTTCGGCATGGCCACGTGCGAAGTCTCACCGATGGGAGAGGATCAGAACGTGGACCTCGAGCGCTCGGCCGGAATCCTCCTCCACCCGACGTCGCTGCCGTCCGGGAAGCTGGACCGCGAGGCGTACCGCTTCGTCGACTGGCTCGCCGCGGCCGGGCAGTCGTGGTGGCAGGTCCTCCCGCTCGGGCCGCCTGACGAGTTCCGCTCGCCGTATCGCTCCCCGTCCGCGTTCGCCGCTTCCTCGCAGCTCCTGGCCCGACCCGAGGCGCGGGTCACGGCCCGCGAGATCGAGGATTTCGTCGCCAGGCATCCGTTCTGGACCGGCTTCTGGGCGAGCTTCGCTGGCGCCGAGGCGATCGCCGATCAGGTGCGCTTCGAGCGGGAGTGGGGAGCGCTGCGCGCGTATGCGGCGGGGCGCGGCGTCCGGCTGATCGGCGACCTGCCGATCTACGTCTCCGGCGAGGGCGCCGACCACGCGGGCTGGCCCGAGCTGTTCGCCCGGGGCGAGGTCGCAGGGGCTCCGCCCGACGCGCTCAGCGCGCTGGGGCAACGGTGGGGGAACCCGCTCTACGACTGGCCGGCGCACCGCGCGACCGGCTACCGCTGGTGGTGTGAGCGCCTCCGGCGCACGTTCGAGCTCGTGGATCTCTGCCGTGTGGATCACTTCCGCGGCTTCGTCTCCTACTGGGCGATTCCCGAACGCAACAGGACCGCGAAGAACGGACGCTGGCGGCCGGGCCCCGGTGCGGAGCTCTTCCGTGCGGTCGAGCGGGATCTCGGCCACCTGTCGCTGATCGCCGAGGACCTCGGGCACATCACGAATCCCGTCTACCGGTTGCGTGACGAGCTCGGCCTGCCGGGGATGGTCGTGCTCCTCTGGGCGTTCCGGCCGAACCCGCGCAATCCGCACCGGCTCGAGAACCACCGCGTCAACTCGGTCGCGTACACGAGCACCCACGACACCGCGACCGCAGTTGGCTGGTTCGAGAGCCTCGGACGTCGGCAACGGGCGGCGACCGGCCTCGACCCCGATGAGCCGGCCTGGGGCCTGATCGAGCTTGCCTACGAGTCGCGCGCCCGGCTCGCCATCGCTCCGGCGCAGGACGTGCTCGGTCTCGGCAACGAGGCCCGGATGAACCGGCCCGGTGTAACGGAAGGCAACTGGAGCTGGCAGCTCGAACGCGGCGCGTTGACCTCGGCGCTGGCGAGGCGGCTGCGCGGCCTCGCCGAGCAGCACGGCCGCGTCCAGTAGATCACGTCACCGCGAAATAGATCGCGGCGGCTGTTCCGGCGCAGGCGCAGTAGATCGCAAACGGCGTCAGCGTCCGCGTCTCGAAGTACCGCATGAGGAAGCGCACCGCGAGGTAGGCGGTCACCGCGGAGCACAGCGCGCCCACGAGGGCAGGTCCGCGGACGCCATCTCCCTGATGGCCGGCGAGATCGGGGAGCTTGAGCACTGCCGCGGCCATGATGATCGGCGTCGCAAGAAGGAACGCAAAGCGCGCAGCGTCCTTGTGCGAGAGGCCGACGAGCAATCCGCCGCCCATCGACGCTCCCGAGCGCGAGAAGCCGGGAAGGAGCGCGATCGCCTGCGCCGCGCCGACCGTGAAGGACTGCCACCAGCCGACGGTCCGCGCGATCCGCTCATCGTCGTCCGCGGCAGCGACCGGTGCGCGTCGCCGCAGCAGCTCGGCGCCGAAGAGGAGCAAGCCGTTCAGCGCGAGGAAGATCGACGCGTACTCGGGCGAGGCGAACAGCTTGCGCAGGTGATCCTGGAGCGTGAGGCCGAGGATCCC
>DASSLB010000207.1:0-8114 GCA_035689945.1 Gaiellaceae bacterium
CTCGTACACGAGGTCGACCGTCTCGTGCTTGCGGTAGGTACCCGCGATGCCGAGCCACATCGACGCCCACCGCCAGAAGCCGAGCCTGCCCTCTTGGGCGAGCGGACGCGGGAAGACGAGGGAGCGTCCCTCCACGTCGAAGTCACGTCCGGGCACTTGGCGGACGCCGCTCACATAGACCTCGAAGGCTGAGGGCACGTGCTCGGGCAGTTCGATCCGCGTGCGCTCGGACACCTTCATAGAATGCCCGGCGGGTGCGTCGCAAGCTGCCGTCCTTCGTGCTTGTCGTGCTGTTCGCGCTTGCGACGGCGGGCGTCGCCGCAGCCTCGAACGGCGGCTTCACGCCGGTAACGCCCGAGTCGCCGAACGCGAGCCATACGCAGACGGCCTACTACGTCATCCTCGGCTTCACCTCGGCGATCTTCGTCCTCGTCGAAGGGCTGCTGGTCGCATTCATCTGGAAGTACCGCGCTCGCGGGCGCGCCCGGGCAATCGAAGGAGCGCAGGTACATGGCCACACGCGGCTCGAGCTGATCTGGACGGTGATTCCCGTCGTGATCCTCTGCTTGATCGGCCTCGTCGTCTTCGTCGAGCTGCCGAAGATCAACGACGCGCCGGCGGCCAACGACGCAATTCCGATCACGGTTGTGGGGCACCAGTACTACTGGGAGTTCGAGTATCCGGGCGGCGCGCGATCGATCGGGACCCTTCACGTCCCCGTCGGCCGGGTCGTCGATCTCAACGTCGTCTCGCCGGACGTCATCCACAGCTGGTGGATCCCGGCGCTCGGCGGGAAGATCCAGGCGATCCCGGGCCGCACGAACCACATCTGGTTCAAGGCGGAGAAGGCCGGGAGCTACGAGGGGCAGTGCGCGGAGCTCTGCGGCGTCTATCACGCCGCGATGACCGCCGTAGTCCAGGTCGAGTCGCAGCAGGCGTACTCCAGCTACATCTCCACGACCGCCCGGCAGACGATCGGCCGGCAGGAATGGACGGGCGTCTGCGCGACGTGTCATGGGAACCTCGGAAAGGGCGGCTACGGGCCCGACATCAGCGCGAGCACGCTCGTCACCTCGCGGTCGTCGCTCCTTGGGATCCTCCGTGAGGGCGTCGACACCCCCGGGCGCCCCGGAGCGATGCCTCCGGTCGGGATCGACTGGAACAACGCACAGATCGACGCCATCGTCACCTACGTGAAGAAGAACATCTACAAGCCCGCACCGCTGGGAGGGACGAGTGGCGGCTAGATCCGAAGCGGTCTACCCGGTCGGCTGGAAGAGCGGACGCGTCGCGAGCTGGCTCGTCACCGTCGACCACAAGCGGATCGGGATCCTGTACATCGCGACGTCCATCATGTGGTTCGTCGCGGGCGGGATCCTCGCGCTGCTCATGCGCTCGCAGCTCGCGACACCGAACGAGCACTTCCTGACAAAGGACTCGTACAACCAGGTGATGACGATGCACGGCACGACGATGATCTTCCTCGTCGTCGTACCGATCATGGCGGGTTTCGGCAACTTCCTCGTGCCGCTGATGATCGGCGCGCGCGACATGGCCTTCCCCCGCCTGAACGCGCTCTCGTACTGGCTCTACCTGCTCGGGGGCATCGTCCTCTGGCTGAGCTG
This sequence comes from Gaiellaceae bacterium, assembly GCA_035689945.1. Classification (GTDB taxonomy): domain Bacteria; phylum Actinomycetota; class Thermoleophilia; order Gaiellales; family Gaiellaceae; genus Palsa-739. The sequence continues at coordinate 1,626 of DASSLB010000207.1, forward strand.
GTTCTCGAAGGGCGGCGCCGCGCACGCGGGTTGGTGGTCGTACCCGACGCTGTCCGAGAACTTCCCGTGGGCGAGCCCCGGCCACGGCCAGGACTACTGGATCCTCTCGATCCACATCCTCACGCTCTCGTCGCTCGCCGGCGCGATCAACCTCATCGTCACGATCTCCAACATGCGGGCACCCGGCATGTCGTGGATGCGCATGCCGCTCTTCGTCTGGGCGATGGAGACCTACGCGATCCTGCTGCTCCTCGCGCTGCCGGCGCTCTCGGCGGCCGTGACGCTGCTGCTCCTCGACCGCACTGCCGGGACGCATTTCTTCATCCCGCCCGAGGGGAACATCGTCCTCTACCAGCACATGTTCTGGTTCTTCGGGCACCCCGAGGTCTACATCATGGTTCTGCCCGTCTTCGGGATGATCTCGGAGATCCTGCCCGTCTTCTCCCGCAAGCCGATCTTCGGCTACAAGGCGGTCGCGTTCTCGACGATCGGCATCGCGTTCTTCTCGATGCTCGTCTGGGCGCACCACATGTTCACGGCGGGGCTGGGAGTCGGGCTCGACTCCTTCTTCATGATCTCGTCGATGGTGATCGCGGTGCCGACCGGGATCAAGATCTTCAACTGGCTCGCGACGACCTGGCGGGGGAACCTCATCCTGGACACGCCGATGCTGTTCGCGCTCGGCTTCATCGGGCTCTTCACCATGGGCGGTCTGTCGGGGATCTTCCTTGCCGCCTTCCCCGTGGACTGGCAGGTGAACGACTCGTACTACATCGTCGCCCACTTCCACTATGTCGCGTTCGGTGGGATCGTCTTCGGGCTCTTCGGCGGCCTCCACTACTGGTGGCCGAAGATGTTCGGGCGTATGCTCGACGAGCGCCTCGGCAAGCTCACGTTCTGGCTGATGTTCGTCGGCTTCAACCTCACGTTCATTCCGCAACACATGCTCGGGCTCCTCGGCATGCCACGGCGGGTCTACACGTACAACCACCACGGGCTCTGGGAGGTCTACAACCTCCTGTCCTCGATCGGCGGTGGGATCACGGCGCTCGGGATCGCCGCGTTCGTCGCGAACATCTGGATCGCGCACGTGCTGCGACGCGGCGTTCGCGCAGGGAACGACCCGTGGCTCGCGGACACGCTCGAGTGGTACACGACCTCGCCGCCGCCGCCGCACAACTTCGACACCGTCCCCTACGTGACGAGCGCGCGGCCGCTGCGTGACCTGCGCCGTCGGCTCGCGGAGCAGCCGCAATGAGGACTGAACTCGCTCCGGGTCCGTGGCTGCGCCTGTCGGCGCTCGTCGCGGCGGGCGGGACATTGCTCGCAGTCGTCTCCGGTGCGGAGGGATTGGGCACCGCGCACAGGCTGCTCGCCGCTCTCGTCGCTCCGCCGCTCGCGGCGCTGATCGTCTCGGCGTGGTACGCCCACCGGCGGCTCGTCCCGGCGGCGCTCGCTGCTGCGGCCCTGTTCGCTGCCGCTGCCGCGGTTCCCGGGCCCCATGCGCACTCGGGGCTCGCCGCGTTCGCACTGGCCGCGCTCGTCGTCGTGGTCGCAGAGAGCTTCCGCGGCGAGCGCGTGGTGTGGGGCTCGTGGCGCGACTACGTGACGCTGACGAAACCGCGGATCATGTCGCTCCTGCTCGTCACGGGCTTCTGCGGGATGATCGCGGGCGCTCGCGGCTGGCCGGGCACAGGGCTCGCCCTCGCCGCGATGGGCGGACTCGCGCTGGCGTGCGGCGGCGCGTCGGCCCTCAACCACGTGCTCGACCGCGACATTGACCCGCTGATGGGAGAGCGGACGCGCTCGCGACCCGTCGCCTCGGGGCGTGTGGCGCCGAGCCGCGCGCTCGAGTTCGGGCTCACGCTTTCGGCCCTGTCCTTTGTCCTGCTCGCGAGCACCGTGAACGTGCTGACGGCCGTGCTCGCTCTCGTCGGCAACCTCTTCTACGTCCTCGTCTACACCCGCTTGCTGAAGCGCTCCACGCCGCAGAACATCGTGATCGGCGGCGCAGCGGGGGCCGTCCCGCCGCTCGTTGGCTGGGCCGCCGCGACGGGCCATATCGGGATCGCCGCCCTCATCCTGTTCGCGATCGTCTTCATCTGGACGCCGCCGCACTTCTGGGCTCTCGCACTGCTGATCAAGGACAACTACGCGAATGCGCGCGTGCCGATGCTCCCGGTCGTGCGCGGCGAGCGGGCGACGGCGCGGCAGATCGTCCTCTACTCGCTCGTCCTCGTGGCCGCGACGCTCTTGCCGTGGGCCTGGGGCGGCGCGGGGCCGCTCTACGTCGTCTGCGCGCTGGCGCTCGGCGGCGCGTTCGTCTGGCTCGCCGAGCGTTTGCGGCGGGACACGACGCCGCGACGCGCGGTGCTCCTCTTCCACTACTCGCTCCTGTACCTCGCGCTGCTCTTCGCGGCGCTCGCCGTGGACGCGGTGATCGGCTGATGGATCCCGAGCTCGCGCGCCGCAACGTCCGGCTCGGCTGGATGCTGTTCGGCGTCTTTCTGCTCATCTTCGCCGGGTCGATCGGGGTCGCGTTCCTGTATCTCCACTTCGACTAGGCATTCCTGATGGACGGCATCTGGCTGGCGCGCCCCGACGAATCGGGTGCGGGCGAGCCGGTGGCGGTCAAGGATCTGTTCGACACGGCGGGCCTGACGACGACGTACGGCTCGGCGCTCTTCGCGGAGCACATCCCGGCCGTGAGTGCAGAGGCGGTCCAGCTGCTCGAGGCCGCCGGGTACTCCGTCGCCGGGAAGACGAACCTCCACGAGTTCGCGTATGGAATCTCGTCCCAGAACCCGCACTACGGGACCGTTCCCAACCCTGCCGCTGCCGGTCGGCTCGCGGGCGGCTCCAGCGGCGGCTCCGCTGCGGCGATCGCCGCGGGAGACGTCGAGCTCGCCCTCGGCAGCGACTCCGCCGGCTCGGTCCGGATCCCCGCGGCGTGGTGCGGCTGCGTTGGCTTCAAGCCGACATACGGGCTCGTCTCGGCCGAAGGGTGCTTCCCGCTCGCGCCGAGTTACGACGTCGTCGGCCCGATGGCGTCGTCGATGGAGGACTGCGAGCGGCTGATGCAAGCGCTCGCCCCTGGGTTCGAGCAAGTCGAGCTCGAGTCGTTGGAGGAGCTCGAGGTCGGCGTCGCATGGCTCGATGAGGCCGAGCCGCTCGTACGGAAGCGCGTTGCGGAGGCTGCATCGCTCTTCCCGCGTCGTCGCGAGATCGAGCTGCCTCTAGCACCGGCCAACCGGGCTGACTTCATGCGCGAGGTCGCCGATGTGCATCGGTCGCTTTTCCCCGGCAACGAGGAGCTGTACGGCGACAACGTCCGCGGCAAGATCGAGCGCGCTCTGGCGGTGAGCGATGCGGACGCGGTCGCGGCGGAGCGCGAGCGTGCGGAGTACCACGAGGTCTTTGCGGACGCCTTCGGCGGGCTCGACCTGCTCGTCACGCCGGCGGTCGCTTTCGTGCCGCCTTCCGCAGACATCGACGAGCTTGAGATAAGAGGTCGGGGGACGCTGCTCACGTATCCGTTCAGCTCGCTCGGCTGGCCGGCGCTCGCTCTTCCGTGCGGCGCGGCGGAAGAAGGCTTGCCCGCATCGGTGCAGCTGACCGCGCCCTCGGGCGCGGACGCGCGCGTGCTAGCCGCGGGTCGTCTGCTCGCATCCCGACTCGCGGCGCCCGACCGACCCAAGCTTTCCTTGTAACAGACTGTTACTTGGGTGGTGCGCGGTCTCGCAGGCGAGCGGCCGGCGGCTCGAAGAGAGGAACCAGGAGCGCCTCCGGCGCCCTGACCCGAAAGGCGACGTCCATTGCCAGCGTCGACACCCGTGGTCCGCTTTGCCGGCGCAGGCGTCGAGCGGTGTGCACCAGGATCCGCACCTGCTCGTAACTCGGCCTGTAGAGCCCCATCCGGGCCGCCGCTCGGCCGACACAGCGGTTCATCTCGGCGATCGGGACGCGCCGCTGCGACTGCCTTTCGATCTCGTCGAGCAGGCGGCGCGGGATCCTCGGTGCGAAGGAGAGCACGTCGCCAGCATCACCTCATCAGTGCCACGAAATGGCAACGTCTTCGCGCCAAGAGCGCACGAGACGAGCTTGTAACAGTCTGTTACAAGGAATCTCCGGCGCGCGCCGCCGATGCGACACGCGAGGGCTAACTGGCCGTGGCGAGGACGGCGGCTTCGTAGACCGGATCCGGCGTGAAGCGCTCGAGCTCGTCGGAGAGGACGTCGCTCGGCGCCGGCGGATCGCCCGGCGGCAGCGGGACGGCCTCGCCGTCGAGCGTCACGCCCTCGAGCTGTTCCGCCGGATCGTGCTCGAGCGCAATGTCGTCTCGGCCGAGCCGCGAGCGGAGCCAACCGCACACGAGCCACGCCTGCGCTGCGGTCCCGCGCACTCCAACCGTCCGCACGTCCCTGATCGCCGGCCAGAGCGTCGCGAGATGCGAGCGCCAGCGCGACGTCCGCGCCCACGCGATGTCGGACGTAGCACAGCGCGGGAAGAGCTCGGCCAGTCGCGCGTACGGACCGGGCACCTCGTCCCACTCGATCGAGTCGACGATCAGCCGGTCCGTGACGTCGACGAGCTGCTCGAGCTGCTGCGCGCCCCAGGGCGGCTCGCCGCGCCAGCGGAGGAACACGGGCAAATCGGAGATGAGGAGTGGCTCGATGATGCTCGCCGGCGCCTCCGCCCGCGAGCCGCGCAGCGTCAGCTCGACGACCTCCGTCACCAGGCCGCGGTCGGTGTCCGGCACCTCCCATCGCTCGACCTCCGCGCGCGCGTCGATCCGGTTGTCGTCGGCCTCAGGCTCGGGGAAGAGGAGGATCGTCCGTGACGGGTGCCGCTCGGCCATGCCCTCGAGCGCCGCGCGCGCCTGCTCCACCCAGCCACCCGGCACCCATGCGATGTGCGTCATCACCGACGTCCGCATGCTCGGCCGGTCCTTCGACGCCTCGACGCGCAGCCGGGCGAGCGCCGCGTCGACGTCGGCGAGGCGGACGTCTTCGCCGAACCAGCTGAGTTCCTTCAGGGCCGACGCCATGACCGGCCGTCCCGGTGCAGGAGCTCCTCGGCGCTTGGCGGCCCCCACGTCCCGGACGGATAGTTCGGGAACGCCGGCTTGTCCCGCTGCCACGCCGCCACAATCGAGTCCACGAGCAGCCACTGCTCCTCGACCTCGTCGGCCCGGGTGAAGAGCGTTGAGTCGCCGAGCATCGTGTCGAGAATCAGGCGCTCATACGCCTCCGGCATCCCGGTGCGGAAGGTGCCGCCGTAGAGGAAGTCCATGTGGACCGTGCGGATCGTCATCCCCTGGCCCGGCACCTTCGCCCCGATTGCGAGCGAGACGCCCTCGTCCGGCTGCACGTGGACGACGAGCACGTTCGGGCGTAGCCCCTCGGCGGCGGTCTCCTCGAACGGCGGGTGCGGGGCCCCCTTGAACTGGATTGCGATCGTCGTCTCGTGCCGCGCGAGCCGCTTGCCCATCCGCACGTAGAACGGCGTGCCGGCCCAGCGCCAGTTGTCGATGTAGAGCTTCGCGGCGACAAACGTCTCGGTCATCGAGTCGGGTGCGACGCCCGCCTCCTCGCGGTAGGCGACGACCTCCTCGCCTTCGATGAAGCCGCGCCCGTACTGCCCGCGCACCACCGACCTCGGCGCCGGCGTGTGCAGCGCCCTCAAGACCTTCACCTTCTCGTTGTGCACCGAGGCGGAGGTGAAGTCGATCGGCGGCTCCATCGCGGTGAGGGCGAGGAGCTGCAGAAGGTGGTTCTGGAAGATGTCTCGGATCGCACCCGCTTGCTCGTAGTAGCCGGCACGGGCCTCGATCCCGATCGACTCCGCGACGGTGATCTGCACGTGGTCGACGAACTGGCGGTTCCAGATCGGCTCGAAGATCCCGTTCGCAAAGCGAAGAGCGAGCATGTTCTGGACCGTCTCCTTGCCGAGGTAGTGATCGATCCGGAAAATCTCGTCCTCGCGGAAGTACTCGAGCAGAGTCGCCGTCAGCTGCTTCGCCGAGGCGAGGTCGTGGCCGAACGGCTTCTCGACGACCAGCCGTGTCCAGCCGCGCTCGTCGCGGCGCTTTCCGAGCGCCTCGACGATCGCCGGGAACGCGGGGGGAGGGACTGCGAGGTAGAAGACGCGGTTGCCTCCGAGCTGCTGCTCCTCGTCGAGCTTGACGAGCAGGTCGTGCAGCTTGTCCTCGCCGCCCGAGTCGGCGAAGTCGGTGGCGACGTAGTGGAGCTGCGCGGCGAGCTCGTCCCAGACGTCCGGCCGGAAGGGATCCCGCGCGTGCTGCTTCACGGCATCCGCCATGTCCTCGCGGAACGAGTCGTCGTCGCCCTCGGTGCGCGCGACGCCTACGATCGCGAAGCGCGGTGGCAGGAGACGGCGGACGGCGAGCGCATAGAGCGCCGGCATGAGCTTCTTGTGCGTCAGGTCGCCGGAGGCGCCGAAGATGACGAGGGCGCACGGGTCGGGCGT
>DASSLB010000208.1:0-2121 GCA_035689945.1 Gaiellaceae bacterium
AGAACCTCGTCCTCATCCGTGAGGCGGAGCTCGAGCTCGCGCCCGGGCTGAACGCGATCACCGGCGAGACGGGCGCCGGCAAGACGATCCTCGCCCAGGCCCTTGGGCTCCTGCTCGGCGCGAAGGGCGACGACTCGTACGTCGGCGCCGCCGGTGAGGAGGCGTACGTCGAGGCGGAGCTCGACCTTCCGGACGAGCTCGAAGAGCTTGGCGAGCTGCGGCCGGAGGACGAGGACGCGCTCGTGGTCTCCCGCCGCGTCTTCGGCGACGGCCGCACGCGTGCCTACGCCTGGGGACGCGCGGCTGCACGGGAAGACGTCGCCGCAGCTGTCGAGGAGGCGGTCGCGATGTCGGGCCAGTTCGAGCAGCGCCGGCTCGCTCGGCCGTCCTACCAGCTCGAGGTGCTCGACCGCTTCTGCGGCGAGGAGCAGCTCGGACGCCGGAAAGCGGCTCGGCTGGCGTGGCGCCACCTGCAGGCCGCGCGGCGCCGCCATGACGAGCTGACGGCGAATGCGGCCGCCGCCGAAGCGCGACTCGCCGAGCTGCTCGCGCTCGTCGAGGACACCGAGGGCCTCGAGCCGGGCGCGGAGGAGAAGCTCCGCGCCGAGCGCGAGCGGCACCGGCACGTCGCCGAGCTCGCGTCCGGCGCGGCTGAGGCCGCGGCCGCTCTTGCGCCGGACGAGGGCGAGGGAGCGACCGGGCTCGTCGCTCTCGCCGAGCGCTCCGTCGCGCCGCTCGAGCGGCTCGCGCCCGAGCTGCAGCGCGCCGGCGACGAGTTGCGGGACGCCGAGCTTCGCCTGCGCGAGACTGTCTCCGATCTCCACGCCTTCCTCGCGTCGCTCGAGGCGGAGCCGGGCAGGCTCGAGCAACTCGAGGCCGAGCTCGACCGGATCGCGGAGGCGAGGCGCCGCTTCCGCTGCGAGACGTACGACGAGCTGCTCGCGCGCCTTGAGGAGGCGCGGGCAGAGCTCGCGGCTCTCGAGGACGGGCGCGACCCGGCCGAGGTCGCCGCGCGTGAGCTCGCAGAGGCGGAGGCGCTCGTTCACACGCTGGCACTCGAGCTACGCGCGGAGAGGAACGCCGCGTCGCCCGCCTTCGCCGACGCCGTAGCCACCGAGCTTCGCGGGGTCGGAATGGGGGAGGGCGAGTTCGTGTGCGAGCTGCACGAGCGCGACGATCCCGGCGCGACCGGCGCCGATGACGTCGTCTTCCTCGTCCGCCCAAACGCCGGCCTTCCGTTTGCACCGGTCGCCGAGACCGCCTCGGGCGGCGAGCTTTCGCGGATCGCACTCGCGATCGCGGCCGTCGCCGGAGGGGACACGCTCGTGTTCGACGAGATCGACGCGGGGATCGGCGGCGAGACGGCGCACGCAGTGGGCGGATTGCTCCGGCGCCTCGCCGAGCATGCCCAGGTCGTGACGATCACGCATCTTCCCCAGATAGCCGCGCTCGCCGAGCGCCACTTCCGGGTCGAGAAGACACCGGGCGAGCCGACGCACACGCGCATCGAGCAGCTCGGCGAGGAGGAGCGGAAGGCCGAGCTGGAGCGCATGCTGGGCGGACAGGAGTTTCTTGCCGCGGTACGCGGCTAGGCGCGTTTTGCCGGCGACCGTCGAGGAGGTATGGGCGGTGCTCGAGGAGGCTGAGCGCTTTCCCGCCTGGTGGCCGGGGATCGACCGGGTCGAGCCGAGCGTGCGGCGCGCCCTGGCTCCCGGCGCACTTTGGCGTGTCGAGGGGTCGAACCAGGTGAGCCTGGTGCGCCGGCGTCCGCAGTTCGGTGGCACGCTGCTCGTGTTCGAGGTCGTGCCGCAGCGCCGGCTCGTCTTCCAGCTGACCGACGCCCGGATCGACGCAGAGCTCGATCTCGTGTCGACCGAGGACGATCAGACCGCCGCGACGCTGACCGTCGAGGCGCCACGGTTCAGTGGTGTCGGCCGCGCCTTCCCGGCGGAGGCGCTCGCGGGCCTCGCCGCGCTCGCTCGGTCACCCGATGCGTAGGCGCCCGCCGCTGCGGGTGCTACCCTGAAATCCCGTGAGCGCACGGGCCCCGAAGTACGTTTTCGTCACGGGTGGAGTTGTCTCCGCGCTCGGGAAAGGAATCGTCGCAGCCTCGCTCGGTCG
>DASSLB010000209.1:0-2070 GCA_035689945.1 Gaiellaceae bacterium
GCCGAGGACATCTCGGGCATGCGGATGGTGCAGGCGTTCGTCCGGGAGCAGCGCGCGACCGAGAACTTCGGCGCGGTCGCCCGCCGCTACCGCGACGCGAACATGCAGACGGTCGTCCTCAACGCCGTCTACTTCCCGTTCGTCAGCTTCCTCGCCACGCTCGCGCTCGCCGTCGTGCTCGGGTACGGCGGCCACCTCTACTTCCGCGACGCAATCTCGCTCGGGACGCTCTTCGCCTTCATGCTCTATGTGAACAACTTCTTCGACCCGGTCCAGCAGCTCTCGCAGCTCTACAACACGTTCCTCTCGGCGACGGCTGCGCTGGACAAGATCCTCGGCGTGCTCGACGAGGAGCCGGAGGTCGTCGACCGGCCGAACGCGAAGCCGCTCCCGTGGATCGAGGGACATGTCGGGTTCGAAGACGTCCACTTCGCCTACGGATTACGTGGTGGCGAGGTCGGCGAAGAGGTGCTGCACGGGATCGACCTCGACGTACCGGCGGGAACGACGGTCGCGCTCGTCGGCCACACAGGCGCCGGCAAGTCCACGATCGCGAAGCTCCTCGCGCGGTTCTACGAGCCGACGAGCGGCCGGATCACGATCGACGGCCACGACCTCAACGACGTGAGGCAGGAGTCGCTGCGCCACCAGCTCGGGATCGTGCCGCAGGAGGGCTTCCTCTTCGCGGGGACCGTCGCCGAGAACATCGCGTTCGGCAAGCCGGACGCGCGGCCGGAGGAGATCGTCCGCGCCGCGCAGACAGTCGGCGCGCACGAGTTCATTCTGCGGCTCGAGGACGGCTACGAGACGCAGCTCGGCGAGCGCGGATCGCGCCTCTCGCTCGGGCAGCGCCAGCTCGTCGCCTTCGCGCGGGCGCTCCTCGCCGACCCGCGGATCCTCATCCTCGACGAGGCGACGTCGTCGGTGGACATCGGCACCGAGCGGACAATCGAGCAGGCACTGCGGACGCTGCTCGCGGACCGCACGTCGTTCGTCATCGCGCACCGGCTCTCGACGATCCGCGACGCCGATCTCATCGTCGTGCTCGAGCACGGACAGGTGATCGAGCAGGGCTCGCACGAGGAGCTGCTCGCCCGCCGCGGGCTGTACACGAGCCTCTACGGAGACTGGGCTGCCGCGTAGGTCTTGAAGTACTGCGTCATCTCGATGCGCTGCAGCAGCGTCGGATGGTTCTCGAGGAACACGTAGTCCCACCCAGGCGGGCTCGGGTCGTCGAGCGTCTCCGACGCGAAGAGCCGGAAGAGCTGCCTCCCCGCGGTGGGATCGTGCGTCGCTCGGAGCGCCGACCAGTCCGCCTCGGCCTCCAGGTGGCGATCCACGACGTTCTGCAGTGGCAGTGCGACGAGCTGGAGCACGACGTAGACGAAGATCGCGAGCGGAACGGCTTCCGGCACGCCCATTCCGCCGCGGCGGCGCGTCGCGTGCGCGAGCAGGTACGCAAGCGGAAACGCCACGAGCGCGTACCAGCCGATCGACTTCCAGATGTGGTTGTGCGCAAGGTGGGCGAGCTCGTGGGCGAGCACGAAGCGATCCATCCGTGGCGTGAACGGGTATTGGACGATCGGGTTCCAGAGGAACACGCGCCGGCTCGGGCCGAGGCCGGTCGCGAACGCGTTCGGCTCGCTGAAGCCGCTCAGGACGCGCACGGGAACGTGGACGTGCTCCGCTTGCTGGAGCTTCGCGACGTAGGGCGCGTTGAATCGGTCGCCGCCGAGGAGCCAGGGAGAGATGAAGGCGAGGAGCGTGCGCAGCCCGACGAAGACCGGAGCCGCCGGGACCCACCACCATTGCCCGATGCGACGGATGCGCGCGAGGCCCATGACGATCGCGAGCGCGACGCAGAGGAGGACGAACTGCGCCCCGAGCGCGAACCAGTTCCCGATCGTTGCGTCCGCGTAGCTGCCGGACAGCCCGTAGCGGTGACGCCACCAGATGTTCAGCACAGAGAACGGCAGCTCCGCGCTCCAGACGAGGGCGAAGCCGATCATCCCGAGCAGCATCCCGGTGCCGATCGGCCCGGCGGCGGACTCGCGCATCCAGCGCGCCCCG
>DASSLB010000210.1:0-3450 GCA_035689945.1 Gaiellaceae bacterium
GCTCGAGCGCTTTCCGGAGTTCGCGCCGGTCGGGGTCCCCGGACGTCCCCACGCGCCGGAGCACCTGCTGAGCGGCGGCGAGAAGGTCGAGGTCGCGGGCATCTCCTTCGAGTGCCTGGCCGTTCCCGGGCACTCGCCGGCCCACATCGCCTTCCACGCCGGCGGCGAGCTCTTCAGCGGCGACCTGCTCTTCGCCGGCTCGGTCGGCCGCGTCGACCTGCCGGGCTCCGACTGGGACACGCTGCTTGCCTCCGTGCGCATGCTCGCCGACCGCCTACCGCCGGAGACGGTCGTCCACCCGGGCCACGGCTCAGAAACGACGCTCGGCGTCGAGCTCGCGCGCAATCCGTTCCTCGCAGAGCTGCGCGCGCCGACCTCGTGAAGATCGAGCGGCCGCGCGGGACGCACGACATCCTCCCGTCCGAGCAGCCGCTCTGGCGGGAGGTGACGGCGGAGATGGAGCGACTGTGCGCGCTCTACGGCTACCGGCGGATCCAGACGCCGGTCTTCGAGGACGTCGCGCTGTTCCAGCGCACCGCGGGCGAGGGCTCGGACATCGTCCAGAAGGAGATGTACGTCTTCGAGGACAGAGGAGGCCGCGCGCTTGCGCTCCGACCCGAGGCGACGGCACCGATCTGCCGCGCGTATCTCGAGAACGGGATGCAACAGGAGCCGCAGCCGGTCAAGCTCTACACGCTCGCGACGTATTACCGATACGACAAGCCACAGCGGGGGCGCTACCGCGAGCACAACCAGCTCTCGGTCGAGTGCATCGGCTCGGCCGCTCCTGCGGTCGACGCCGAGGTGATCGGGCTCTACGACACGCTGCTCCGGAACCTCGGGATCACACGCTACGAGCTCCATCTGAACTCGATCGGGGACCGTGGGTGCCGCCCGGCGTACCTCGACAAGCTCAACGCGTGGCTCGACGCGCATGAGGATCAGCTGGATGCCGATGCGCGCCACAAGCGCGCAACGAACCCGCTCCGCGTCTTCGATGTGAAGAGTCCTCAGGTGCGCTCCCTGCTAGAGGACGCGCCGAAGATCGGCGAGTCGCTCTGTCCGGCGTGCGAAGAGCACTTCGCCGCGGTTCGACATGCGCTCGACGCCGCGGGCATTCGGTACGTCCTTGACCCAACGCTCGTACGCGGCCTCGACTACTACTCGCGCACGGCCTGGGAGTTCCTTGGCCCGGACTCCTCGACACAGGCCTCGACGATTTCGGGCGGTGGCCGTTACGACTATCTGATCGAGCAGATCGGCGGACCGCCGACCCCCGGAGTGGGGTTCGGAGCAGGAATCGAGCGGCTCCTCCTCTCCCTCGAGCTGGAGGGAATCTCGGCAGACGAGGATCTGCTCGACCTCTTCATCGCCGCCGAACCAGGACAGTCGGTCGGCGCACTCGTCGCTCGGCTGCGTGCGAGTGGGATCTCGGTCGATGCCGACTACGCTGGCCGCTCGATGAAGGGCCAGATCGGCTACGGCCAGAAGCGCGCGCGTTCGATTCTCCTCGTCACGGAGAGCGGCATGACGCTGCGCCGTAGAGGAGAGCCCGACGTCGACGTCGACGAGCAGGGCCTCGAGGAGCTCCTGCGGCCGTGAGCTGGCGCGACGCGATGTGCGGCGAGTTGCGGTCAGGCGATGCCGGTCGCCGGGTCACGGTCGCCGGCTGGGCGGATGCGCGCCGCGACCACGGCGGGCTCGTCTTCGTCGATCTTCGCGACCACACCGGGAAGATCCAGCTCGTCATCAACCCAGAGCACTCCGCCTCGGCAGCGGCGGTCGCGCACGAGACCCGCAACGAGTTCGTTCTTCAGGCCATCGGCGACGTCGTGGCTCGCGCGCCGGAACTCGTCAACCCGAACCTGCCGACCGGCGAGATCGAGCTGCAGGTCGACGAACTGCGAATCCTCTCGCGTTCGACACCACTTCCCTTTCAGCTCGACGAGGAGAACGTCGACGAGACGCTTCGGCTCCGCTACCGGTGGCTCGACATGCGGACCGAGCGGATGCAGCGAAACCTCCGGCTCAACCACACGGCGATCTCGGCGATCCGCAATGTCATGGACGAGCGCGGTTTCGTCGATGTGTGGACTCCCAGCATGACCCGCGGCACGCCCGAGGGAGCGCGCGACTTCCTCACGCCGGTGCGGCTGCAGCCCGGCAAGTTCTACGCCCTCGCCCAGTCGCCGCAGCTCTTCAAGCAGCTCTGCATGGTGGGCGGGATCGACCGCTACTACCAGATCGCCACCTGCTGGCGAGACGAGGATCTCCGCGCCGACCGTCAGTTCGAATTCCGCCAGCTCGATCTCGAGATGGCGTTCGTCGAGCGCGAGGACGTGCTCGACGTGATGGAGGCCTGCGTCGTCGGCTCATTCGAAGCGGCCGGTGTCGAGCCGCCGCAGCGTCCGTTTGAGCACCTCTCGTACGCCGACGCGATGCTCCGCTACGGCTCCGACAAGCCGGATCTCCGCTTCGAGATGGAGATCCAGGACGCGACCGAGGTGACGCGAGATTCCGAGTTCGGGGTTTTCAAGAACGCGCCGTGCGTCCGCTACATCGTCGTTCCGCGCACGTTCTCTCGGAGCGAGCAGGGGCGGCTCGAGGAAATCGCGAAGGAGTGGGGCGCGAAGGGCCTCGCGAACCTGAGCCAGATCTCGAAGTTCCTTTCCGAGCGAGAGCTGCACGCCTTCGGTGTTGAAGAGGATTCGACGGCGCTCTTCGTCGCCGACGAGGAGCCCGTCGTAGCGCGTGTTCTCGGTCTGCTCCGACTGCACCTCGCGCAGGAGCTCGGCCTGATCGACCCGGCCCTGGACGTCTTCCACTGGATCACCGACTTCCCGCTCTTCGAGCACAGCGAGGAGTTCGGCGGCTGGACGTTCATGCATCACCCTTTCACCGCAGCGGTCACGGGCGAGGAGGAGCGGATCGAGGCTGACCCCGAGCACGTCCTCGGACAGCATTACGACCTGATCTGGAACGGCTGGGAGCTCGGCTCCGGCTCGATCCGGATCCACGCGGCACATGTTCAGCAGGCCGTTTTCCGCGTGATGGGGATGGGCGAGGAAGAGCAGCGGGACAAGTTCGGCTTCCTCCTCGACGCTCTTCAGATGGGCGCGCCGCCGCACGGTGGCTTCGCCATGGGGATCGACCGGTTCATTGCACTGCTCGCGCGCGAGCCCGACATCCGCCAGGTGACCGCGTTCCCCAAGATCGCGAGCGGCGCCGATCCGCTCACCGGCGCGCCGACGCCGTATCCGAACGAGGCACTACGGGAGCTCGGGATCAAGCTGCTCGACTCCCCGGCGTGAGCTAGCCTGTCGGTGGGCCCGGACTAAATGGTGAACCAACAGCACCATGAAGGGAGCCCGCGTCCACGCCTTGCGTGGCAGGGCACCCACCTGAGAAATCAGGTTCCCTATGTTCGGGCCTACTGATGATTGAGACCTT
>DASSLB010000211.1:0-9140 GCA_035689945.1 Gaiellaceae bacterium
TGCGCCGCGCGCGCGAGTCGACAACGTCGCGGAAGTAGAGGAACGGGTCGTGCTTCTTCGCATACCGACCGGCCGAGCCGCCGGTGAAGCCCGGGTACGGGAGATCTTCTGCGTATGTCTTCCACGTCTTCCCGGCCGCGGCGAGCGTGTCGGCGAGGCTGCGCGCTTCGATGATGCACTCGGTGCAATCGCTCGTGATCCTCTGCGTCGAGCCCGAGACCAGCGCGAGATAGTTCGGCAGGCTCGGGTGAGCGACCGCGTCGTACCGGGTCAGCCTCGCGTAGCGGCGAGCGAGCGCGTTGAACGTCGGAGCGTCAGGGTTGCCGGCGATCGCGGTCGCTTCGTGGTTCTCGAACACGACGAGGACGACGTGCGTGAATGCCGGGATCCGCACCGGCGGCGGAGCCGCGGTCGGATCACTCGCGCCAGTCGAACCGCCGCCGCAGGCGGCGAGAACGAGCGCAAGCGCGAGGGCTACAGCCGCTTCTCGAGCCACTTCTTGCCTGCGTGGGTGGCGAACCATCCGATCACGACTAGGACGGCGATCCCGCCGGCGGCGTAGATCCCGTAGCGCTGGATCGCGTCGGCGGCGGCGTGTCCCGAGTAGTAGGCGACGAGACCGACCGCCGTTGCCCAGCAGATACCACCGGCCGCGTTCCAGAAGAGGAACTTCCACCAGTCCATCCGGCCGATCCCGGCTACCCACGCTGCCGTGTAGCGCAGGACGGTGATGAAGCGGCCGAAGAAGACGGTCTTGCCGCCGTGCCTCGCCATCAGCCGCTCGGCCGCCGGTAGGAAGCGTTCCGAGTAGCGCCGCAGGAACGCCCAGCGCTCGAAGAGTGCCCGCCCGCCGAGGCGGCCGATCAGCCAGTAGCCGAGGTTGTCCCCGATGATCGCCCCCGCGGCGGCGACCACGATCACCCAGACGATCGAGTAATGCCCCTGCGAGGCGAGGATGCCGAACGCGATCAGCGCCGTCTCGCCCGGCAGCGGTATCCCGAACGACTCCAGCAGGACGACCGCGAAGAGCAGGGGCAAGCCATGGCTCGTGAAGAAGTGCGTCAAGCCGAATAGGCTATTCACGAATGAGGGTCGGGATTCCTCGCGAGACAACCAAAGGCGAGCGGCGAGTCGCGCTCGTGCCGGAGACCGTCGGCAAGCTGGCGGCGTCGGGCTTCGAGCTCGTCGTCGAGGAGGGCGCGGGCGCGGCGGCCTCATTCCCCGACGACGCCTACACAGAGGCGGGTGCGACCGTGGGCGACGCGTGGGGGGCCGACGGTGTGGTCAAGGTGCGAAAGCCGTCGGCGGACGAGCGCGAAAAGCTCCGCTCGGGACAGGTCCTGATCGGCTTTCTGGAGCCGCTGTCGGATTCGGCCGGCGTCGAGGCGCTCGGTGCGCGCGGCGTGACGGCGTTCGCTCTCGAATCCGTGCCGCGGATCACTCGCGCCCAGCCGATGGACGCGCTCTCCTCTCAGGCGACCGTCGGCGGCTACAAGGCGGCGCTACTCGCAGCGGAGCACCTCCCGCGCTTCTTCCCCATGCTCATGACCGCGGCCGGCACCGTGCCGCCGGCAAAGGTGCTCGTGATCGGCGCAGGCGTCGCTGGGCTCCAGGCGATCGCGACGGTGCGGCGCCTCGGCGCCGTGACCACCGGCTTCGACGTGCGCCCCGTCGTGCGGGAGCAGATCGAGAGCCTCGGCGCGAACTGGCTCGACCTCGGCGTCACGGGCGCCGAGGCGGAGGGCGGGTACGCACGGGAGCTGACGCCGGAGGAGATGCAGGCGCAGCAGCAGGCACTCGAGGGCCGGATCGCGGATTTCGACGCCGTGGTCACGACCGCCGCCGTTCCCGGCCGGCCCGCGCCGAAGATCATCCCCGCCTCCGCCGTCGAAGCGATGCGGCCCGGGTCGGTGATCGTCGACCTCGCCGCGGAGACCGGCGGCAACTGTGAGCTCACGGAGCCGGGCGAGATCGTCGAGCGCAGCGGGGTCACGCTCGTTGGCCTGACGAATCTCCCGAGCACGATGCCGTACCACGCCTCCACCCTCTACTCGCGCAACGTCCAGGCCCTTCTTCTCCACCTCGCTCCCGAGGGCGAGCTGGCACTCGACTGGAGCGACGAGATCACGAGCGGCGCCTGCGTCGCCGGCAAGAAGGAGGCTGCGACCGCATGAGCCACAGCGTGCTGCTCGTCTTCGAAGTGACGATCCTCGTGCTGGCGATCTTCCTCGGCTTCGAGGTGATCTCGAAGGTGCCGACGCTCCTCCACACGCCGCTCATGTCCGGGACGAACGCGATCCACGGCATCGTCGTAGCGGGCGCGATGATCGTCCTCGCCTCGGGTCACAAGGGGCCGTTCGTCTGGGTGATCGGCTTCCTCGCGGTCGTGCTCGGCGCGGCCAACGTGGTCGGCGGCTTCGTCGTCACCGACCGCATGCTCGAGATGTTCAAGAAGCGCGAGCCACCGCAGCGAGACACAAAGTGAGTTCGAACACCGCAAACGTCCTCTATCTGATCCCGATCGTCACGTTCATCCTCGCCCTGCGCTACCTCTCGAACCCGGCGCACGCGCGACGCGGCAACCAGATCGGCGCGGCGGGGATGCTCGTCGCGATCGTCGTCACCTGGATCAGGGCCGGCGGCGGAAGCTGGTGGGCACTTGTGATCGGGATGGTGATCGGCGGCGGCTTCGGCGCGGTCGCGGCACGGAAGGTGCGGATGACGGCGATGCCCCAGATGGTGGCGCTCTTCAACGGCGTCGGCGGCGGAGCGGCGGCTTTGATCGCGCTCGCCGAGCTGCACCGGCTGCTCCCGCCACCCGGGCGGCCGCACATCGACGTGCTTATCGCCGTCGCGCTCTCGGGGCTGATCGGCGCGATCTCGTTCGCCGGCTCGATGGTCGCGTTCGCAAAGCTGCAGGAGCTCATCGGCGGCAGGCCGATCACGTATCCGGGCCAGAACGTCGGGAACATCGTCCTACTCGTCGTGCTCGTCGCGTTCGCCGTTGCGCTCTCGGCGGGGGTTCAGGATCAGTGGCTGCTCTGGCTGGTGGTCGGCGGCGGGGCGCTCTTCGGCGTCCTCTTCGTCCTCCCGATCGGCGGCGCGGACATGCCCGTCGTGATCTCGCTCCTCAACGCCTTCACCGGCCTCGCAGTCGCGATCGGCGGCTTCGAGCTCCAGAACAACGTGCTCATCGTGGCCGGCATGCTCGTCGGTGCCTCGGGCACCTTGCTGACGCTGCTGATGGGCAAGGCGATGAACCGCTCTATCGGCAACCTCCTGTTCGGCGCGTTCGGCAAGGTCACGGCGGAAGCGGCTGCGGTTGCCGCCGGCGACGGCGGCACGGTGAGAAGCGCGAGCGCGGAGGACGTCGCCGTGATGCTCGCGTACGCGCACAAGGTCGTCTTCGTCCCGGGCTACGGCCTCGCGGTCGCACAGGCGCAGCACGACGTGCGCCAGCTCGCCGACCTGCTCGAGGAGAAGGGCGTCGAGGTCTCGTACGCCATCCACCCGGTCGCAGGCCGGATGCCGGGCCACATGAACGTCCTCCTCGCCGAAGCGAATGTGCCCTATCCGCAGCTCAAGGAGATGGACGACGCGAATCCGGAGTTCTCGCGCACGGACGTCGCGGTCGTGGTCGGCGCGAACGACGTCGTCAACCCCGACGCGCGCTCGAACCAGGGCTCGCCGATCTACGGCATGCCGATCCTCAACGTCGACGACGCGCAGGCCGTGGTCGTCCTCAAGCGGTCGATGAACCCGGGGTTCGCCGGGATCGAGAACCCGCTGTTCTACAACCCGAAGACCGTGATGCTGTTCGGAGACGCGAAAGACTCGATCGACAAGCTCATCGCCGACGTCAAGACCCTCTAGCCCGCGAGGCGAGCCGGGTCTAGGAGGTCGAGCTGCGGCGACGAGGTGTCGCCGAGGAGCGCGTCTGCGACGAGCTCTCCACACGCGAACCCCGGGACGTTGCCGTGGCCTGAATACCCGCCGGCGACCCAGACGCGGCCGTCGCGGCCCGGCACCGGCCCGACGAGCGGCAGCATGTCCTGTGTCAGACCGAAGATGCCGGCCCAGCGGTGCGTGACCTCCACCTCCTCGTCGGCGAGCTCGTGGAGGAACGATTCGAGGGAAGACTGGATCGCAGGCGTCGTCTCCTCGACGTCGGTGAGCTCGTCGAAGATCGAGACGTCGCGGAAGCCGCCGAGCACGATCCGCCGGTCCGGTAGCTGCTGCCAGTAGTCGAAGCCCTGCCGCGCGTAGTGCGGGCGGTCGTAGAGGACGCGGTCGAGCGGCTCGCTCGCGATCACCTGACCTCGCGTCGGCCAGATCAGGCCGGCGAGCTCGGGGACGAGGCCGTGGCCGTAGCCGTCGGTCGCGACGAGAACGCGGTCGGCGTCGAGCGCGTCGACGTCCGTGACGGTGTCGTGCTCGCGGATCTCGGCCCCCGCCGCCGCCGCGCGCGCGGCCAGGCGCCGGACGAAGCGCGCCGGCTGGATCGAGCCGCCGCCGGGACGGGAGATCGCGCCGAGGAAGCGGCCCGCTGCGCCGCCGGGCACGTCATCGAGCCACTCGGCCTCGAACCCGTCCTCGCACAGCGCGTCGTACTCGAGCCGTATGTCGTCGCGTTCCTCCTCGTCGGCCGCGAGCCGGTAGCTGCCGGGGCGTCGCAGGGCGTCCCCGGCGAGCGCCGCCATCCGGTCGAGCGCCTCCTCGGTCCAGCGCCAGAAGGCAGCCGCCCGATCCGCGCCGTACGTCTCGCGAGCAATGTCGTAGCGTGCTGCTCCTCCCGGGAGGGCGAAGCCACCGTTGCGGCCGCTGGCACCCTCGGCGATCGCTCGCGCGTCGTGGATGCGCACCTGAAGGCCCGCCTCGGCGAGGCGGAGCGCGGCAGAGCATCCGGTGATGCCGCCGCCGACGATCGCGACGTCCACGCGGCCGGCGAGCGTTCGCTCATCACGCGACGGAAGGGGGTCTTCGAGCCAGAACGGGTTCAGGACGTCGAACGGTAGATGCCGTCGTGGACGGCGACTCGCCCCTCGATCTCGAGCTCGACCAGTCTGCGCGCAACCTCGTCGGCGGCGAGACCGGCGCTGCGGACGAGTTCATCGACACTTGCGGGCAAGAGCTCGAGGAGCGGCGACCGCTCGCCTGCGACGGGCTCCTCCGGCTCGATGCCGAACGAGGCGAACACGTCGGCTTCGCTCGTCAGCGGCGCCGCACCGAGCTTGAGCAAGGCGTTCGTTCCCGCCGAGAGCGAGCTCGTGATCTCGCCGGGCACGGCGAAGACCTCCCGGCCCTCTTCGAGGGCGAGGTCCGCCGTGATGAGCGCGCCGCTCCGCTCGCGCGCCTCGACGACGATCGTCGCCGCACACAGGCCGGCGACGATCCGGTTGCGCGCCGGAAACCGCCACGGCGCGGGTTCGACGCCCGGTGCATACTCGGCGACGATGAGGCCGGCCGCCGCGACGCGGCGTGCGAGCTCTGCATGCGCTGCCGGGTAGTCGCGGTCGATGCCGCAGCCGAGCACCGCGATCGTCGTCCCCTTCGCCTCGAGCACCCCACGGTGCGCCTCGGCGTCGATGCCGCGGGCAAGCCCGCTCACGACGACGAGCCCGGCCGCTGCGAGCTCGCGCCCGAGCCGGCGGGCGACCGAGGCGCCGTAGCCGGAGCACGCGCGGGCTCCGACGATCGCCACCGCAGGTCGCGACAGGAGCTCCGGTTCCGCTTCACCGCGCAGGAAGAGGCCCGGCGGTGGATCATGGATCGCGCGCAGGAGCGGGGGGAAGCTCGCGGCGGAGCGCGCAAGGAAACGGTGGCCGCCTGCCGCGAGTCTCTCGAGGTAGGCCCGCTCGTCGAAGCGACGTTCGAAGGTGCGCCAGTGCTCGCCCCGCGGCTGCCGGACGAGATGCGTTCCCGTTTCGGAGGCGAAGGCCGCGAGCGCGAGCTCAGACATTCGACAGCTCGTCGGGCGAGCGATAAGAGAGAGCCTCCGCCACGTGCTCGGGCCGCACGAACTCTGACTTCGCGAGCGCCGCGATCGTGCGGGCGACGCGGCCGACGCGCGCGTAGCCGCGGCCCGAGAGGTGAAGGCGGTCCGCTGCCCGGCGCAGGAGGTCGTCGGCCTCAGGGTCGCGCGCGGGCGGCTTTGCGGCGAGGCGCGCGCGGGCGGAGGCGACCCGCGCTCCAACGGCGGTCGATCCCTCGCTCGGAGCTCCGGCTAGCTCCTCCCCACGCACCCGCGGCATGGCAAGCACGAGATCGAAGCGGTCGAGGAGGGCTCGCGAGAGCTTGTCCCGGTAACGCGCGAGCCGTTGCCCCGAGCAGCTGCACTGCGCCGCCGGATCGCCGCGGCCGCCGCACGGACACAAGTTCATGGTTGCAATGAGTTGGAACTGCGCCGGGAAGACGACCCGGCCTGCGGCGCGCGAGACCGAGACGAAGCCGTCCTCGAGTGGCTGGCGCAGTGCCTCGAGCGCCGGCCGCTGGAACTCCGCGAGCTCGTCGAGCAGAAGCACGCCGCGATGGGCAAGGCTCGCCTCGCCCGGCCGCAGGTGCGGGCCGCCGCCGACAATCGCGGTCGTCGAGGCGCTGTGATGCGGCGCGCGGAACGGCGCCCGCGAGACGAGTGGATGCTCCCCGTCCACCAGCCCGGCGACCGAGTGGATGCGCGTGACCTCGAGTGCGGCGTCGGACTCGAGCGGCGGCAAGATCCCCGGTAGCCGGCGCGCGAGCATCGTCTTCCCTGTCCCGGGTGGCCCACCGAGGAGGACGTTGTGCCCGCCGGCGGCAGCCAGCTCGAGAGCGCGCCGCGCTCGCTCCTGTCCGCGGACCTCGGCCAGGTCGGGCGTCGACGTCGTCGCGCCGCCGTTCGTCGCCAGCGGCGGCTCGGGCTCGAGCTCGCGTTCGCCGCGCAGGTATGCCACCGCCTCGGCAAGGTGGCGGATGGGGATGGCGGCGACACCGGCGAGGGCGGCCTCCCGTGCGGAGTCCGCCGGACAGAGGAGGCGTGCGGCACCGAGCCGCCGGGCGCCCTCGGCAACGGCGAGAACACCGCCCACGCGACGGAGACGGCCGTCGAGTGCGAGCTCTCCGACCGCGGCGGTCCCTTCGAGCGCGCGTCGCGGCACCTGCTGCGACGCCGCGAGCAACGCGAGCGCGATCGGCAGGTCGAAGCCCGACCCCTCCTTGCGCAGCTCGGCCGGCGCGAGGTTGACCGTGATGCGACCGGTCGGGAAGCTCAGCTCGGCAGCGGAGATCCCGCTGCGAACACGCTCACGCGCCTCCTGGCACGCGCGGTCGGCAAGTCCGACGATCGCGAAGCCGGGGATGCCGTCGCGGACGTGCGCCTCGACGTCGACCCGGCGTGGCTCGAGGCCGACGAGCGCATGGGTGACCGCGCGTGCAAGCACGCATCGAGGCTACGAGCGACCTCGTAACCCCGGTTTGCCGACTTCGTCGAGAGAGTCAGGCGGCGCGCGCGACGAGGACGTCCTCGAAGTACTCGCCCGCCCGCCGGCCGGTGCGGCGATTGACGTGCCTCCGCAGGCGCGCTTCGAGCTGCAGCCCGGCGCGTGCGAGGATCTCCGGATAGAGATCGCGCCGGTCGTTGACGACGACGAGCACCGGAGCGTCCGGCAGCAGCGCCGCCGTCGCCCGCGCAAGCACGGCCGCAACGCCGGCCCGATATGCCTCGAGCGCCGCGAGCGACGTCCCTGAAGCGGCGGCCCCGATCTCCCGCTCCCGCCGGTCGTCGAGCCGGAGCAGCTCATAGGCGTGGCGGTGCTGCTCGTGGTAATCGATCAGGCCCGGATACGGAGGCGAGGTGAGGATCCCGTCGAACCGCCCTGGCAGCTCAACGTCGCGAGCGTCGCCGTGCAACACCGTCGCCTCTCGCTCCGTGTCGCGCACCCGGGCGAACTCCACGATCCGGGCCAGGGTGTCGAGCGTGTAACGGCGGAGGAAGCCCACCGCCGAGTCGACCGGGCGGCACTCGCGACGATGCTTGTGGCACCAGTACGCCGCACGCTGCGGCGCTTTCGGCGCCTCCAGGTCGTAATGAGCGGTCAGCCGCGCAGACCGCGCGGCCCTGGAAAGGATCACGCGCAGGACGTCGCGGTGTTGGTAATCCGCAATCAACTCCCGGAAGGCAAGAAGCTCCGCCGCTGCCTGGGGGGCGTACCACTCCCGCACGTAGTTGCTCGCGCGCCCGCGGCTCCGCGGCAGGGACTCGACACGCCGACACACGTCCCCCAATTCCGCGGCGATGTCCGGGAGAGCGTAGGAAGCCGTCTTGACGCGCATGAGGAGGCAGTTGAAGGCGGCGATGTCCACGCCGGTCGCGTCCAGTCCGGACTCGAGCGCCTGGACGAGGGTCGTCCCGGAACCCGCGAAGGGATCGAGGACTTGGTCACCCGGCTCGAGGTAGCGGTCGAGGAGCGCCTCGACGAGTTGCGGGATGAACTTGCCGTGATACGGGTGGAGGCGGTGGACGTGCTTCGTCCGCTCGCGCTCCGGGAGCTCGGCCTCCGACCACGAGAGGTCGAGGTCCAGGGTCGCGTACAGCTCGTCCTGTGTGACGGCCACGCGAACCGATTCGACGCGACGACTAGAACGCCTCCGGGATCCGCTGCACGCGGCCGTCGCGGACCGCGATCACGTCGAAGCCGACGGTGAGGCCGGCGAGCTCGGGGCGGCCGCCGAGCCAGGCCGCCGCTGCCCTTCGCAGCCGCCGTCGCTTCTCCGCGGTGATCATCTCGAGCGGGTCGCCGAACCGCGAGCCCTTCTTCTCCTTGACTTCCACAAAGCGCAGGTTCTGCCCACGCCGCACGATCAGGTCGAGCTCGTTTCCGCCCGCCCACACGTTCTCGCCGAGAATCCGCCAGCCCCGCAGCCGATACCACCACCACGCACGCCGCTCTGCGGCATAGCCCGAACCCCTTCTAGGCAACAGCCTCCTCGGTCTCGTAGCAGAGCGCCTGGAAGCTCAGCCGGTGCACCGCAGACGGGCCTCGCGCGCGGACGACAGCGGAGTGTCCGGGCGTGATGTAGCCGACGTGCTGCGCGAAGCCGTACGCGGGATAGAGCGCGTCGAGGCGGCGCATGAGGCGATCGCGCGTCACCTTCGCCACGATCGA
>DASSLB010000212.1:0-2257 GCA_035689945.1 Gaiellaceae bacterium
GCTGCGCCTCGAGGTCCGAGCGCAGGCCCTCGTCGAACTCGTCCTGGTAGAGGTCGGAGGCGAGATTCCCGGGGTCCTGGTCGTCCGCCTCCTCGGCGTCGTCCTGGTGCTCGCGCGTGACGAGCGACCGCTCGATCCTCATTCGCTCGGCGTGGAGCAGCTCGGCTGCGCGTTCGGGATCCATCCTCCAAGCCTACGCGCCCCTTGAAGCCGTCCGCGACATCGCCTAGCCTCCGGGCGTCGCATCGACCTTTGGGGGAAGCCGTGAACACGTACCACTACGTCCTCTACGTACATCTGCTCTCGCTGTTTGTCGGGATCGGCGCGGGCGCGGTGCTCCTCGCCTGCCTTCTCCGGCTCCGCGCGGCGCGCACGCTCGAGCAGGCCGCGCCGTGGGGGATGATGGCCGGCCAGGTCGGGAAGTTCTTCCCGGTTGCGATCCTCGGTCTCTTCGGCACAGGCGCCTACATGACGAGCGAGACGACCTTCCCGTGGTCGTGGAGCACGCGCTGGATCGACGTCGGGATTGCGGCTCTCGTCGTGCTGTTCGTGCAGGGCGCGGGCGTTGCAGAGCGGACCGGACACAAGCTTGGGGCGGCGCTGCAGGCCAACGGTCCAGGCCCGCTCGGCCCGGAAGCGCGCCGAATGGCGCTCCACCCCGGCCTCTGGGTGGTCGAGTTCTCGAACCTCGGCATCGTGTTCGGGGTCGTCTGGAACATGACCGAGAAGCCCGGCCTCGGCGGCTCCCTCGCCGCGGTGCTCGTCGGCTACGCGGTCGGCGCGGCGCTTGCACTCCTCATCACCCGCTCGCCGCAGGAGGAGCTCGCGGCAAGTCCGGAGGCGGCTGGCTAGCCACCGCTAGGCGCGCAGCTCGCGAAGGAACACGTCGGCGACGCTGTTCGTGTCGCCGGCGACGAGGTTCGCCGCCCATGACGCGAACAGGAGATAGCGGCCGTCGCGTGTGAACGCGGGGCCGAGCCCGATCCAGCTGGCATCGTCGCCCTGGCCGTGCAGCCCGAGGCTGACGAGCCGTGTCCGGTTCGCGTGCAGGTCGCGGATGAAGACGTCGGTGATCTCGTTGCGATCATCGGTGACGAGGTTCGTCGCGCGCGCGGCGGTCGACCGGCTTAACCGGGTGCAACGCAACCGCCAGAGCCTGTTGCAGCAAGTGGCTGCGCTGACAGTGCCCGGCAACGCCGTCGCCGCCCGGTCAGCCGATCTCTTCCAGCAGGCGGAGCAGCGTTCGATCGCCGCCGACTGGCACTACCGGGTCAAGCGCACGACCTGCGGCCGCCCGAAGGCCAACAATGACCTGCACGCGGCATGGGTCGCGGACAAGGCAGCCACGCGCGCCAAGCGGCAGTTCGCCGCCACGTTCAATCCGCTGGCACGCCGGTTCCACCGCCGCTCCTGGAAAGCGACGGAGTTCTAGGTCGAGCGCAGCGTGTCTTTGATCAAGCGCGCGTAGATCACGCACCCGTACGGCCAGGGGTGCGTGCCGTCCGAAAGCATCTTGTTCGTCGAGTGGCCGTACCAGTCGGCGAGGTGCGCCGCCGGCCAGCCGCGCAGCCACTGGCTCAGTGCGCGGTTCGACTCGTCCTGCCAGCTCGTGGCGTTACGGACGTTGACAAAGACGACGTCCGGGATGCCGCGCAGGGCGCGCCGGAGATCGACGAGGTCGTGGTACCAGAGCGGTCCGTTGTTGCCGATCTGGATCACGATCGTCTTCGGCAGCCGGTGATGCTTCCGGAGCTTGTTGAGCTCGTCGATCGTGTCGGCTATCTGCCGGCCGACCCTCGCGTCGACGCGAGCGCGGTGGTTGAGCGCAGCCTTCAGCGGTCGCTCGCAGTCGAGCATCACGGAATCGCCGAGCGCGAGGATCCGGCCCGGCGGCAGGGCGTGCTGCTGCTTACCGGTGGGGCCGGTGTGCTGGACGGTCTGGTGCGACGGCGGGTTCGTGACGGCGCGCGACGGCTTCGTGGCCGCTTTGACCGGCTGTGGGTTCACGTAGCCCGTGATCGGGTTCACGGCCTTCGGAATCACGAAGAGGACGGCGAAGGCCGCGATGAGGCCCATCGCGCCTGCGCCGACGAGCTCGAGCCGTAGTCGCCGCGGACGCTGGGCGAGCCGCCTTTGCAGGCTCCCGGTGCGGATCGGCTGCTCGACGAAGCGGTACGAAAGCTCCGCTGCGGTGAGGACGATCGCAGCCTGCGCGACGACGACACCCGGCCCCGTCCACGAGATGTCCACGCCCGGC
>DASSLB010000213.1:0-7116 GCA_035689945.1 Gaiellaceae bacterium
CGACCATGACGGGGTTCACGCCCGCGGTGGGCTCGTCGAGGAGGACGAGCCGCGGCTTACTCATGAGCACGGTCGCGAACTCGAGCAGCTTCTTCTGGCCGTACGAGAGCCGCCCGGCGCGCTCCTCCTCGAGCCGCGCCAGGCCGAACTCGGCGAGTAGCTCGTGCGCGCGAGCGCGGTCGGCGCGGCGAACCGCCGGGTAGACGATCGCCCGCCACGGCTGGTGCACCGCGATCGTCATGTTCTCGATCAACGTCAGCTGCGGGAAGATCCGCGCCTGCTGGAACGTCCGCGTGAGCCCCGACCGGTAGAGCGCGATCGGGTTCGGCCGGCGCACTGCGCGGCCGTCTAGACGGACCGCCCCGGAGTCGGCCGTGTCGTAGCCGGTGAGTAGGTTGAAGAGGGTCGTCTTACCCGAGCCGTTCGGCCCGATCAGCGCGGTGATGCTCCCCTGCTCCACGGCGAAGGAGCACTCCTCGACAGCGGTGACGCCGCCGAAGCGCTTCGTGAGCGCGTCGCTCTCGAGCAGCGGTGCGCCGACGGCGATCACGCGGCCGGCGCCCCTCCCGTTTGTGGTGCGACGCGTGCGCCGCGGTAGCGCCAGCGTTCGTAGGCATCGCCCAGCGAGGGGAGGATTCCGCGTGGGAGCACGAGCAGGATCACGACGAAAACACTGGCGTAGCCGACGAGGTAGAGCTCGCTCGCACCGAGCCGATACGCCATGTACTGCTGCGCCGGGACGAGGATCAACGCTCCCAGCACCGGCCCCCAGAGCGTCCCGCGACCACCGAGGAAGACGGGCACCACTGAACCGATCATCACGAGCGGGTCGACTGCGAACTCGGGGTAGATGTAGGTCAGGTAGTAGGCCCAGATCCCGCCGGCCATCGCCGTCAGCCCGGCCGAAAGCGCAAAGGCGATGAGCTTTGCGCCGGTCGTGCGCACGCCGAGTCCACGTGCCTTCTCCTCGTCCTCGCGAATCGCGAACAGCATCAGCCCGAGCTTGTTCTTGCCGATGTGCCAGGAGAGCAGCAGCCCGAGCACGAGCACGCCGAGCATCGCGAAGTAGAAGGGGCGCTCGTACGTCACGACCGGGAAGTTCGGTGTGGGAACGGAGAGCCCCGAGGAGCCGTTGGTGACGCGACGCAGGTTGAAGGCGAGGTTCTGGAAGACGAAGAGCAGGGTCAGCGTCACGATCGCGAATGTGATCGCCCGCGTGCGCAGCGCGATCCAGCCGATCGGCACCGAGAGGAGCGCGACCCCGAGCCCGACGAGCGGGAGCACGTAGAACGGCCGGTAACCGTTGCCGATCGACATGAACGCATGTGCGGTGAAGCTGTAGGCCGAGCCGCGTAGCGGGCTCGAGGTGCTGAAGGTGTTCGCGACGGTGTACGCGCCGATCCCGAAGAACGCGACGTGACCCAGCGAGATGTAGCCGCTGTAACCCGCGAACAGGTTCCACGCCGTCGCGAGCGCCGCGTACATGAGCGTGAAGATCCCGATGTTGACGAGCCAGTGCTCGTTGAAGACGAACGGGAAGGCAGCGAGGGCGCCGACGATGGCGAGTCCGGGAAGGAGCCTGACCGTCCGGATCGCCCTCACAGCACGCGCTCTCGAAGTCCGAAGAAGCCCTGCGGGCGGACGAGCAGAACGAGGAGCAGGATCGCGAAGAACGACATCGACGCCCACGTGGGTGAGTACTCCACCGCTACGACGGATTCGGTGATGCCGAGCAGCATCGCCGCCAGGACTGCGCCGCCGATGCTGCCGAGTCCGCCGAGGACGATGATCGAGAGCAGCCGCGAGATCAGGTCGTAGTGGCTGCCCGGATTGAAGGGATAGACGATCCCGTAAAGGGCTCCGGCGGCCGCAGCCGTGGCCGCCCCGATCCCGAACCCGAACGCCGAGACGAGCTTTTCGTTCACGCCAAGCAGTCGTGCCGAGGTGGGGTTCTGGACGACCGCGCGGATCGAGCGGCCGAACCGAGTGAACCGGAGCAGCGAGTAGAGGCCGAGCAGGATGACGACGGATGCGGCGAAGCCGTAGACGCGCGGCTCCGAGAAGCGGTAGGAGCCGAGCGTCCACGACTTGTTCGCATAGCCCGTGTTCGTGGCCCGGACGGTCGTCTTGTAGCCAACGCTGAGCAGCCCCTCGATCCCGAGCGCGAGCGCCCAGGTGACGAGCAGCGACATCTCCGAGGCGTGCGCGCCGCGCAGGGAGCGTACAAACACGAGCTGGGTGAGTACGCCGGCGACGAACATCGCCGGCATGAGCAGCAGGATCGAGAGGAATGGGTCGATGCCGAGGTGGCCGAAGAGGCTGTAGCTCAGGTACGCGGCGAGGATCACGAACGCACCCTGGGCGACATTGATCACGCGCATGATCCCGAACACGAGCGTCAGCCCGCTCGCCATCAGCGCGTAGAGCCCGCCCGTGAGCACGCCCAGGATCACGGCCTGTACGAAGGTCTGCATTCAGGCTTCTCCGGCTACCTCGTCCCTCTCCTTTCCCCTTGTTCTAGGGCCACTTCGGCTTCGCGATCGGCTTGTGCACTGCGACACTGCCCGGGAAGACCGGCACGAGCTTGCCCCCGACCCACTGCACGAGGATCGAGTTGCCGTTCGGGCTCCCGTACTTGTTCCAGTGGAAGTTGCCGTTCACGCCGTGCCAGGTGCCCTTGTGGAGGGCGGCGATGATCTTCGTATTGGAGAACGAGTGCGTCTTCTGCACGGCCTCGGTGAGGATTTGCCCGCAGGAGTACGCCTCAGCGGTCGTCGTGTCGATGTCCTGGCCGCTCTTCGCGCCGCCGTAGCGCTTCACGTACTCCTTGATGAACTGCTTGTTCCCCTTGAAGTTCGCCTGCGGGAACCAGTCGCCCGACGAGAAGATGCCGGCCGTGTTCTTGCGTCCGATCTTCGATGGGAACTCGACCGGGCTGTTGGGGCCGTTCTCGAGGTAGAGGAATTTCGGGTTGTAGTTGAGCTGGATCAGGCCCTTCGCCATCGCATAGCCGTCGACGTTCTGAGTCCCGGCCGCGATCAGGTCGGGCTTGGCGTTGACGACCGCCTGGACGATCGGCGAGAAGTCGGTCGTCTCGGCCGGGTAGATCTTCGAGTAGACGGTCTTGATCCCATGCTTCTCGAGGAGCTTCTGGAGCCTCTGGATCGGCGGTGCTGCGAACGGGTCGTCGAGCATCGGGTACGCGGCGGTCTTCGGCCGCTTCGACTTTGGCAGCGACAGGATGTAGTTCGCGAGAACGTCGGCATTCCTAATGATGGGCGCCGGCTGCACGAAGAAGACGTTGTCCAGCTTCGCCTGGAAAACGGCGGGGCCTCCCCCGGCCGGCTCGATGAACGCGTATCCGTAACGGTGCGCGACCGTCGCTGACGGTGCCGTGAGGAGCGTCGAGAACGGCCCGAGGACGAAGTCGACCTTGTCCTTGGTGATCAGGTTCTCGTAGTTCGAGACAACCTGATTCGGGCTCGAGGTGTCGTCGACGATCTTGAGCTGGATCTTCCGCCCCATCAGGCCGCCGCGCGCGTTCTGGTGCGCCTGCCAGAGTTTGTAGCCACGCATCGCGGCTTTGCCCGGGTCCGAGAAGTCACCCGAGAGCGAGAGCGAGATGCCGATCACCACCGGCTTCGCAGATGCGCGATCGCGCGACGCCGTCGACGCGAGTGAACTCGCGCTCCATGCGCCGAGTGCGATCGCGCTCGCGAAGACGAGCGCGCCGATGCGGAACCGACGCTGCCTCATTGTCTACCTCCTCCTCCTAGAGCGATCAGACGATCAGACAATCAGGCAACGAATATCACCTTGGCGCCTGCACAGTCAATCCGATGCGATGCGAGCGCCGGGAACGGCCGCCGCATGCGCGACGCGCACAAGCCGCCCCACGGCACGGCTGGCGCGGGTTCTAGATCCTCACCTGAGGCCGACACCGATTTCTGAATCCCTTTGGGTCTCGATGGCCCCCAGCTGCGACCTTTGGGGCGCGTCAGCCAGCCCTTCTGAGTCGAAGGCGCTGAGCTCCCACTCACGCGAGATGCGCTTCTATACGGTCATACATTCGGGGAGGCCCAGTGATGCTTGATCGCGAGAAGCTGAAGAGGCTTGGTCTCAAGGTCGTAGAGCCAACCGACGAGGACGAGGAGAAGGCAACCGTCTACGTCCTTCCCAGGGAGGTCGTAGCCGCTGTGAAGGCAGACCTGTAGGGGCGACGGCACATCGTGAGCGCCGCGATGCCTCAACTAGCCGGAGTGTCGGGTCGGAGGCTCGCACTGAGTTCCGTGAGCGCGCGTCCAGCCGTCTTCGTTTTGCGGGCGAGGCGTCGTCTGTGCGTGTCCCCCAGGCGCGAGGCGGCATGGGCGAGCGAGGCTCTATCGAGGGCGGCGGTGCCGCGCAGGATCGCATCGAGTTGGGCGAGGGCTTGGTTTGGCTCGTCGTCGCGACCTGCCTTGGGCGGCCGGGGCGTCGTCGTGTTCAGGAGCGTGTTGGCGTAGTCGGTCACGAGGTCGGCGGCTTCGGTGTACGTGAGAGGCTGGATCTTGCGCGCGAGCTCGTACCGGACCTCTGGGTCTTGGAAGCGTCCGAGCAGGTTTGCGTGGCGGACGGGCAAGCGAAGTGTGTCGTCACGTGAAGACAGGTCTGCGGCGACCTCGGCGGCCCTGATCCAGCATGCCGCGGTCTGGCGGCAGATGCTCAGCCGCTCGTTGAGATAGCGCGTCCAGGTGTCGTAGATAGGGCGCCATTGCGCTTGGTGTTCGTCGCGGATCTGGCGGAGCGCTTCGCCGGTCTCGCGATATTCGCGGAAGAGCCCGTGCCTAGCCCGCCACTCGGCCTCTTCGAAGGCTTCGTTCACCGAACGTGCGTGCATGCCACATCTCCCGTCTGGGGGTTAACGATCACCCCGCGGTCATGTGGCGTGCTCCGGCCCGCGGCTTACCCGAAATTCTACCGGTCTTGTGATCCGGCGGAAGAGCGGAGCTTCCCGCCGTTGCCTAACTAGACTACGATCACAGCGTTATCGCAAGGCTGGTCGCGGGGGAGGTTATCGTCCGATCAGGCCGCGTACGCGAGGACCTGAATCGGGGCCGAGCTCCTCGAGCGCGAGTACGGTGGTGTCGACCTGGTCGTCGTGCCGCGTTTGCCCGAACCCGACGTGCTCCTCGATCCAGGCGTCGACGAAAGAAGCTTGGTCGGGGAGGAGTACCCTGCCGGCCTCGAGGAAGCCGGAGATCGCTGCTACCCGGCTCGCTTTCGAGTCTTTGGGTCGGCGAGCGATGATAGGCAGGCCGCTCTCGCGTTCGAGGTCTTGAATTAGGGACTGTCCGGAGGCGGCGTCCTCGACGATGATCGCGCGCGGCTGGTGTTTCGCGTATTGCGTGTGAATCATTCGTTTGAGGTCTGGGAACTCGACGCGGCCGCGCCACAGGTCTACGAGATAGAAGAAGCGATGATCGGTAGCCCAGGTGGCGATCACCGAGTAGTCGTTCGCGACGCCGGTCTTGAAGGCGGAGTCGACGGTTTGGATCACGCGAACGTGCTCCGGGAGCGTCGTGTATCGACCCTCGAGCCAGGCTCGCTTGATCAGACCGCCGGTCTCCGGTGTGGGCCGCTGCTGGTAGAGCGCGGCGAAGGCGCGGGCGCTGATCTCGCCCTTGTCGACTGATGGCAGCGCCTCAACGGGATACCGCTCCAGCCAGAGCGCCTCCCCTTCGGCCCGCCCGAGCGGGTCGTCTTCCTCGGCCAGTGCAGGCAGCCGCAGCACCTCCCAGTCGTCGGCCGCGGGGCTGTTGAGGATGCGGCCGTGGAGGTCGTCCTCGTGCCAGCACGTCATCACAAGCACGACCACCCCACCGGGCATCAACCTTGTCATCGCAACCTCTGTGAACCACTCCCAGTGACGCTGCCTGGCCACCGCCGAGTCCGCCTCCTCACGATCCTTCACCGGATCGTCAATCACCAGCAGGTGCGCGCCGAAGCCGGTCATGGCGCCACCGATACCTGTGGCGATCACCAGTCCGCCGGCTGTGGTCTCCCAGCGCCCGGCGGCAGAAGAACTCCGCGAGACGCGCGCCGGGAATGGGGAGCGGGGATCCTGCATCAGACGGCGTGCGACCCGACTGTTCGCTTCCGCGCGCTCGGCCGCATAGCTCGCGAGGATCACTTGGTGATCGGGATGCCGACCCAACGAGAAAGCAGGGAACCCCTGCGAGCAGTGGAGCGACTTCGAATGCCGCGGCGGCAGCAACACCATCACCCGGAGCACCTCGCGCCGATCCGCCCGTTCCAAGAGCTCGCAGACCTTCACTGTGTGGGGTGCCGACTGATAGTTCGGCAGAAGCAGCTTCAGATACTCGCCGAGATGGCGCCGCGCGAGCTCATCGCTCGCCATCCCTGCCAGCGCTGCGAGCTCACGTTCAGTCAGGTTGGCCGGCAGCTGCGGACGCGAGCCTCCGGTCAATCGTCCGGTTCCTCTTCCTCCGCGACTGCCCGTTCCCACAGAGTCCGGATCTGCTCGAGCTCGGCATCGCTGAACCGCGACGGATCGATCCGCAACAACTGCTCAGCCTGCAGCGGCCCTCCCCCCGGCCCCACGATCTCGTTGGTCTGGTGGCGCCGCCAGCGCTCGGGATGCTTCCGCTCGAGATAGGCGAGCGCCGGCCGCCAATTGTCATAGCCCATCGCCTGGCGCAGAACCAACACCGCCTGCACCTCCGCCTCGGCCTCGGCCCCTCGCAGCGCCTCGACAAAATCTCGATACAGCCCACTCGCCTCACGCTCGCCGCGTGCCACCCAGCGGAACAGAGTGGCAGATCCGACCCCCGCAGCCCGCGCCGCCTGCTCCCGGTAGGAGCCCGCTCTGACAGCAGCCAGGATCTTCTCCTGCCTTTCAGCCGTGAGCTTCGTAGGACGCCCAGTCATCTCACTGCACAGTGTACCATTTTGACCGGATACACTTGCTATTCTTGCTATACTATAAGCGTACATACGTTCGTTGAGGGCAGCCTTGGTCGACTCTCGAAACTCTCGAAAGCAGGGTGGTACTGGGCTCGAACCAGTGACCCCCCAGCTTGTCGAGCGGTTTCCTGGCGGGGGGCTACACTCCGGCTT
>DASSLB010000214.1:0-4030 GCA_035689945.1 Gaiellaceae bacterium
CCTGTTGAGCGGCTGGGCGGCAGCGATCGGCTACTCGCTGCAGCTCTACTTCGACTTCTCCGGCTACTCCGACATGGCCGTCGGGCTCGCGTGCCTGCTCGGCTTCCAGTTCCCGCAGAACTTCAACTCGCCGTTCAAAGCCGTCAGTATCTCCGACTTCTGGCGGCGCTGGCACATGAGCCTCTCCTCGTGGTTCCGCGACTACCTCTTCATCCCGCTCGGCGGCTCGCAGGGGGGCGCGAAGCGGACGGTGCTCAACCTGATGGTCACGATGTTCCTGGCCGGCCTCTGGCACGGCGCCGCCTGGACGTTCGTGGTCTGGGGGCTCGTGCACGGCCTCTTCCTCGGCAGCCACGCCGTATTGCGCCGAGTCGGCCGGACGCCGAAGAGCGTCGCCCTCAACCGAGCTCTCACCTTCCTCCTCGTCTGCGCTGCGTTCGTGATCTTCCGTTCGCCGAGCCTCGGTGTCGCCGGCGACGTGCTCTCGTCGATGTTCGGCCTGCAGGGCCTGGGCACGATGGCGCTGGTACCGCTCAAGTTCGCGCTGCTCGCCGGCGCCCTTCTCGTGTTCGTGAATGTCGCGCCGAACACCTGGCAGATCAAGCTCAAGCCGCGCGCCTGGCAAGGAATGGCTGCGGGGGTCGCGGCCGCGATCGCCGTCATGACCATCGCCCAGCCGCACCCCTTCATCTACTTCCAGTTCTGAGATGAGCCGCCGCCTGCTCCCGCTCCTCGTCGTCTTCGCGGCCCTCGCGGTCGCGAGCGCGACCGCCGCGTCGTCCAAGCCGCCCACGGACCGCTCGATCAAGCTCGACCTGCTCGCGAAGCTGAAGAAGAGCCCGCAGATCCTCATTCTCGGCGACTCACGCGGTCGGCAGGCGGAACCCTCGTACCTCCGGCGGCTCACGGGGAGGACGGGGTTCAACGCCGCCGTGATGGGCGGGAACGGTCCCGACGCGTGGGTCTTCACCCGGTACGCCGCCGACCGATTCCCCGGACAGAAGCGCGGCTATCTCTTGTTCGTCAGCGCCGGCCTCACAGGGGACATCCCCGACCCGCGCACCGAAGCCGACCCTCGCGGAGGCCGCTATCTGCAAGAGGTAGAGCCCTACCTGGACAACCAGCCGTTGAAGGTCGACTGGCCGCAGCATCCGTTCACGCGCTACCGCCCGGACGGATCGCTCGACCTCAGGCCGTGGCACCCATCGCCCGAGCACGTGCAGCAGGTCAAGGCAAAGGCCGCGACGATCGTCGCCCGGATCGAGCAGAAGCCGCCGACGGCCCCGCAGTTCGATCCGAAGCGCTTCAGGCTGTTCGAGCACCTGCTCGCCTACATGAACGCCCGCGGCGAGCGGCCGGTGATCGTGTTCAACCCCCTCTACCCCACCGTGTATGCCGCGCTCGAACGCTACGGCGACCCGGTCACCACCGCCTCACTCGACTACCTGCACAGCCTTCGCAACCGCTACCACTTCGTCGTCGTCGACTGCGAAGACATCCACGCCTGGGGCGGCACCGACTACGACTGGAAGAACGCCACCCACGTCGACCAGTTCAACATGCGGCGCCTGCTCAGGTACGTCGTCGCGCACTCTCACGGCGCACTGGCGCCGTGAGCTAGGCGGCGTCGAGCTCGTCGGCGCCGGCTTCGGCCTCTGTGATGCAGCGGTCGAACTCGGCGAAGGCTTGGGCCCACGTCTGCGGGTCGCGGAGGTCGACGCCGAGCGGGGCGAGCAGATCCTGCGGCGAGCGCGATCCGCCGGTGCCGAGGAAATCGAGGTAGGCGGGCACGAACTTCTCCGGATCTTCCCGGTAGCGGGCGAGCAGCGAGAACGCCACGAGATGCGCGAACGCGTAGGCGTACGTGTAGAAGCGGACGTGGATGAAGTGCGGGATGTACGACCAGCCGAGGCGGTAGCCCGTGGGCAGGTCGATCGAGTCGCCGTAGTAGCGCTCGTTCTCCTCGATCCACATCTCCGACAGCCGGTCGTTCGTCAGCGCCTTTCCTTCGGCGCGGATCGAGTACGCCCGGATCTCGAACCGCGACATCATCGTCTGGCGGAAGATCGACGCCATCGCGCTCTCGGCGCGGTCGGCGAGCAGCATGATCCGAGTCGAGGGGTCATCCTCGTGCTCGATCACACGCTCGACGGCGAGGAGCTGCGCGAACGTCGACGGCACCTCGGCCACCGCGATCCCCGTGTGGTACGAGCGGTACGGCTGCCGCTCGAGGGCCAGCGCGCCGTGCACCGCGTGGCCGAACTCGTGAGCCAGCGTGACGACGTCACGGAGCTGGTCGGTGTAGTTGAGCAAGACGTACGGGAAGACAGTCTTCGAGACCGAGTTGCAGTAGGCACCGCCGACCTTCCCCGGACGCGGTTCCGCGTCGACGTGCCCCCGCTCGAGGCACGTGTGGAAGATCTCGCTGAAGCGCGGAGCGAATTCGCGCAGCGCGTCGTCCACCATCGAGATCGCCTCGGTCCACTCGACGCGGCGATCGCTGCCGATCGGGGCGTACTGGTCCGCGAGCTCGAGCCGGTCGAGCCCCAGCGCCCGGGCCTTGCGGACGAACCAGCGGCGGCCGAGCGGGTAGTGCTCCTCGACCGCGGTCATCATCGCCTCGACGACGTCGGCGGTGAGCTCGTTGCGCTGGTTCGTCGGCCACATCGTGTCGGGGATCCCGCGCAGCCGGTCGAGAGAGAGGCGGTCGCCGACGATCGCGTCGTAACACGCGGCCTGCACGTCGGCCACGCCTTCGAGCACCTCGTAGAGAACGTCGAGCGCGGCGAGCCGCACGTCGCGTTCGGGGTGATGGATGTACGAGAGGAGACGGTCGATCGTGTGCGGCTCGGGGCCGTCGCCACCGTCGAACTCCACCGTCAGCGTCGCCAGTTCGCGGCCGTGAAGCGAGCTCCAGGCCGAGATCACCGGATTGCGTGCGTTGAGCGCCTGCTCCTCGCCCTCGGCCAGGACGTACGGCTTCTCCTCCCGCGCGACCCGAAGCCGGTGGGCGTACGGCTCGAGCTCGCCGGCATGGAGCAGCGCGTCCGCCTCGGCGTCCCCGAGCGCGAGCCACTCGAGCTCGACGAAGAGGAGCGTGCTCTCGAGGTCGGCGGCCTTGTCACGTGCCAGTGTCGCGAGGTCGTTCGACTCGGGGTCCGTCGCCTCGGTGTGCTCGCGGGCGGTCGCGTAGAAGTGGACGCGGGAGGCGTCCTGCGCTAGCTCGTCGAGCTCGTCCAGCAGATCTCGCAGCGCCGGCGCCCCCGCCGAGCCGATGGTGCCTCGCCGCCGCTCGGCGAAGTCGCGCGCCCGCGCGAGCAGGTCGTCCCATTCCCGCGTCGCCTGCTCGGCGTCGGGCTCGAGATCGCGCAGGTCCCACCGGACCCCAGCGGCGCTGAGGGACGAGCTGACGGCCACGGCCGGAGGGTATATGGCCCGCTGCCATACTGGATCGGGTGTCCCGCCGGCTGCACTGGATCGTTCTCGGGCTCGCACTGGTCGTCGGCGTCGGCATCGGCGCCGCCATCGCGATCGTGCGTTCCTCAGGCGCGCCCGCAGAGCCGACTTCGGGTGGGCCGAGGCCCACGAACCCGGGGATCGATCCCGGGACGCACCTCAGCGGAGCCGCGCCCGGCTTTGCGCTGACCGACCAGTTCGGCAAGCGCGTCTCGCTCGCCTCGCTTCGCGGCAAGGTCGTCGTTCTCTCCTTCAACGACCCGAAGTGCACGACGATCTGCCCGCTGACGACAACCGCGCTGCTGCGCGCGAAGGAGCTGCTCGGGCCGTCGGCCTCCCGCGTTGAGCTGGTCGGTGTCGGTGCCAACCCGAAGGCCACCGGAATCAAGTGGGTTCGGGCGTACTCCCAGGCGCACCGGATGCTGCACAAGTGGCGCTTCCTGACCGGAACGCTCCCCGAGCTGAAGCGCGTCTGGCGCGCGTACGGCATCGCGGCGGCGGTCGTGAACGGCTCGATCGACCACACGCCGGCGACCTACGTGATCGACTCGCGCGGCCGGTTCTCACGTTTGTT
>DASSLB010000215.1:0-6235 GCA_035689945.1 Gaiellaceae bacterium
GTCGCGGTCTAGCGCGACTCTCGCCGCTTGGCCACTACGATGCCCCTGCCTTGCCGTCCCACCAGGAGGAGTGTGTTGACGATCACCGACCGGCCCGAAGACAGCCTTGCCGTCCATGGGCTGCGCGTCGGTGGACGCGTGATCCGCAACCCGACGACATCGCAGCTCTACACCGCGGCAATCGACCGCGGTGAGGGAGTCATCGCCGAGGGTGGCCCGCTCGTCGTCGACACCGGCCGCTTCACCGGCCGCTCGCCGAAGGACAAGTTCATCGTGCGCGAGCCGGAGTCCGAGGAGCGGATCTGGTGGAGCGATGTCAACGCCGAGATCTCCGAGGAGCACTTCGACGGGCTGCGCGCGAAGATCACGGCGGTCCTCGAGAAACGCGACGTCTATGTGATCGACGCCTACTGCGGCGCCGACCCGACGCACCGGCTCTCGGTGCGCATCCTCACGGCGCACCCCTACCACGCCCTCTTCTCGAAGACGATGTTCGAGCCCGCCGACGCGGACGACTTCGAACCGGACGTGCTCGTTCTCCACGAGCCGGATGTCGAGGCCGACCCCGAGCAGGACGGCACCCGCACGAACGTCTTCGTCTGCCTCCACCCGTCGCGGGGCGAGATCCTGATCGGCGGCACGTTCTACGGTGGCGAGATCAAGAAGTCCGTCTTCACGCTGATGAACGACCGGCTCCCGCTCGACGGCGTCATGCCGATGCACTGCTCGGCGAACGTCTCGCGGGACGAGCAGGACGTCGCGATCTTCTTCGGTCTCTCCGGTACCGGGAAGACGACCCTCTCTGCCGACCCGGAGCGGCTGCTGATCGGTGACGACGAGCACGGCTGGGGCGACGAGGGCGTCTTCAACTTCGAGGGCGGCTGCTACGCAAAGACGATCCGTCTTTCCGCCGAGGCCGAGCCCGAGATCTGGAGGGCGGTGCACAGCTTCGGGACCGTGCTCGAGAACGTCGTCGTCGATCACCGAGGCATCCTCGACCTCGACGATGCCTCGAAGACCGAGAACACGCGCGCGGCGTACAAGCTAGAGCGGATCGCCAACGCGCTGCCGTCGCGGCGCGCCGGCCATCCGCATTCCGTGATCTTCCTCGCGGCCGACGCCTTCGGGATCCTGCCGCCCATCGCGCGGCTCAGCCGCGAGCAGGCACTCTTCTACTTCCTCGCCGGCTACACGTCGAAGCTGGCGGGCACGGAGCTCGGTGTCACCGAGCCGCAGCCGACCTTCTCGACCTGTTTCGGTGCGCCGTTCCTGCCGCAGCCGCCGACGGTCTACGCGAAGCTGCTCGGTGAGAAGCTCGACCGCCACGATGCGACGGTCTGGCTGATCAACACAGGCTGGACGGGCGGCCCGTTCGGGGAAGGACACCGAATGCCGATCCAGGCCACACGCGCGCTGCTTGCCGCGGTGCTGTCGGGTGAGCTGCACGAGGCCGACCTCCGCGAGGATCCGGTCTTCGGCTTCCAGGTTCCGGTGACCGCGCCGGGTGTCGACGAGTCGCTGCTCGATCCGCGCTCGACGTGGGCGGATCGGGAGGCGTACGACCGCAAGGCGCGCGGGCTCGCCCAGATGTTTGTCGACGATTTCCACGCGAAGCACGCCGACGCTCCGCCCGAGGTCGCAGCGGCGGCTCCGCGCCCCAAGTAGCGCAGCGGCGCTCGCGGCGTCATACTCGTGGCGTGAGCCTCAAGCGGAAGCTCCTTGCGGGCACCGCGGCGCTGCTGGTGGCGGGAGGCGGCGCCGGAGCGGGCCTCGCGGCGACCAGCCACGGCAGCAGCACGATGGCGCCTCTGCATGCGCCGCCGCTTCGCCTCACGCAGGCCGGGTTCGTGCGCGCCTCGGCTTTCTATCTCGGGGTCGACGTTGCGGCTCTCCGGCAGGACATGAAGAGTGGACACACGATCGCCGAGGTCGCGGACGCGACCTCTGGCCGGTCCTCGGCAAAGCTGACGAACTATCTCGTACGGGCCGCCACCGTCAGGCTCACGCTGCTCGCCCACCGGCCGCTCTCGCCGGCCGAGCGCCGGTCGATGCGCAGCTGGCTCATGCACCGGGTCACTGGCTTTCTCACCGACACCTGTCCGCTGAGCGTCTCCGGCATGGCGAAGCACCTGGGCGGCTGTCACGGCATGCGGATGTAAGGGCGTCCTAGCGTAGCCTCGTTCTCGTGTGCGCCTCGCGCGCCCGCAGCTTCCACTTCCGTACCTCCTGCTTCCGAAGCAGAGCGTCGTGCCGCATCGCGATCGCGAATAGCTCCCGCTGAAGCTTCCGCCAGCTGTGCAGGCGCTCGCGCGGCATCTCCCCGGAGTCGACCGCTTCGAGAACTGCGCAGCCCGGTTCGTGCTCGTGCGTGCAGTCGCCGAAGCGGCAGTCCGCGGCGAGCTCCTCGACGTCCGTGAACGCGGCGTCGAGGCCCGCGGAGCCGACGTCCCAGAGCTGAAGCTCGCGGAGGCCGGGCGTGTCGATCACGAGCCCGCCACCCGGAAGCGTCAGGAGCTGGCGATGGGTTGTCGTATGGCGCCCCTCGTCGTCGTCTTCGCGCGTCTCGCGGATCGCCATCACTTCCTCACCGAGCCAGCGGTTCACGAGCGTCGACTTGCCGACGCCCGACGAGCCGAGCATGACTGCCGTGACGCCGGCGGGGACCCGGGCACGCAGGGCGTCGCAACCCTGGCCGGTCACCGCCGAGATGACGTGCACCGGAACGCCGATCGCCACGGACTCCACCTGCGCGACGAGTGGCCACGGGTCGTCGAGCCGGTCGGCCTTCGTCAGCACGATCTCGGGATCGGCGCCGCTCTCCCAGATCGTGACGAGGTAGCGCTCGATGCGGCGAGGCTCGAGATCCGGGCCGAGCGAGGACACCACGAATGCGACGTCGACGTTCGCGGCGAGGGTCTGGGCGGTGGTGGTCAGGCCGGCCGCGGTGCGGACGATTGCGCTGCGGCGCGGCAGCACTGTGCGCACGAGACCGTCGCCGAGGCCCACCCAGTCGCCGACCCCTACGTCGAGGCCGTCGTGCAGAGCCCGCCCGGGTAGGCGGGAGCGGACGGCACCGTTCGCCGTCCAGACGTCGAACGCGCCGCGGTGGGCGGCGGCGACGCGGCCCGGCACGAGACCGGGCCCTAGGTTTTCGGCGAGCTCGTCGTTCCAACCGAGCTCGCGTAAGTCGAATTCAGGCAACGCAAAGCTCCTTCGAGTGAGATTGGGAACGCCGTACGCGTCCCCAGAAGGAGCGCCCGGCGCTAGGTCAGCAGGACCGAGGAGGCGGCAGGCACAGACATCATTTGCTCGAACCTCCTCTCGCCGGGAAACGGGACGGAAGCAGCGTAGGCCGGGCGTCGGCTGTCGTCAACCCCTCGCGCGAACCGATGCTCGTGCAGGTTCCGGGTAGCGAAATGCGCGGCAGAATGGTAGGAATCCCGCGCGATGCGCAGTGAGGACGTTCAGCCGCTCAACTTCCCGTCGAGCGGTGTGGAGCGCGGCCCAGTCGCTCCTGCGCGCAGGACCGACGAGCTCGACCGCGGAATCATCGAGGCGCTGCAGGCGAACGGCCGCGAATCGTTCCGCGCCATCGCTGCGCAGGTGGGCGTCTCGGAGGCGACCGTTCGGGCCCGCTACGGACGGCTGACGGCCGAGGGGATCCTCCAGGTCGTCGCGGTCACGAACCCGCTCGGGCTCGGTTACGAGCAGGCGCTCGTCGGAGTCAAGACGTCCGGCTCACCCGAGAAGGCGGCCGACGCGATCGCGCGCTGGCCCGAGGCGGACTACGTCATCGCGACGGCAGGGCAGTTCGACCTCGTCGTCGAACTGGTGGCCACCGACCGGCGTCACCTGCTCGATCTGACGAGCCGGCTGCGCTCGCTGCCGGACGTCGTGTCGACCGAGACCTTCGTGTACCTGGAGATGTGGAAGCAGCTCTACGACTGGGGGAGTGGAATGCCAAAGGAGGAAACAACGAGATGAGCATCACGCAGAGCGCGAGGTCCGCAGAGGAGCTCGGGCGGATGGCGAACGACCACCTCTGGCTCCACTTCACGCGTATGGGCGGGTACGACCCGCCGATCATCGTGCGCGGCGACGGCTGCTATCTCGAGGACGCGAACGGCAAGCGGTATCTCGATGCGCTCGCGGGGCTCTTCTCTGTCAACCTCGGCTACGGCTACGGCGAGGAGATCGGTCAGGCGGCGCTCGAGCAGATGCGCGAGCTCCCCTTCTACACGAACTGGTCGTACGCCCATCCGCGTGCGATCGAGCTCGCGACCGAGATTGCTTCGCTCGCGCCCGGCGACCTCAACCGCGTGTTCTTCGTGAACGGCGGCTCGGAAGCGGTCGAAGCCGCGTGGAAGCTCGCGCGCCAGTACTACCAGGCGCGCGGCACGAAGCGAGTGCACACGGATGCCGGCAGGCTCGACGCCGAGATCCGCCACGACGAGCACCTCGCCGCGCCGCCCGGGCGCCGTTACAAGGCGATCGCGCGCGAGGTTGCGTATCACGGCACGACCTTCGGCGCTCTCTCGATCAACGGCATCGCCTCGTTGCGCGTCCCCTTCGAGCCGCTCGTCCCGGACGTGCGGCACGTCTCGAACACGAATCGCTACCACCGTCCGCTGGACGAGACGGAGGAGCAGTTCACGGCGTTCCTGCTCGACGAGCTGGAGCGAACGATCATCTCGATGGGGCCGGAGACGGTCTGCCTCGTGCACATGGAGCCCATCCAGAACGCCGGCGGCTCGTTCGTCGCGCCCGCTGGCTACTGGCGCGGTGTGCGGGAGCTCTGCGACCGCTACGACATCCTCCTCTCGGCCGACGAGGTGATCACCGCATTCGGCCGAGTCGGCCACTGGTTCGCCTCGGAGCGGTACGACATCCGGCCGGACATCATCACGTGCGCGAAGGGCCTCTCCTCGTCGTATGCGGCGATCGGCGCCGTTATCGCCACCGATCGGGTCATGGAGCCGTTCCTGCACGACACGTCGATGTACTCACACGGGATCACGTTTGGCGGTCATCCCGTCATGAGCGCGATCGCGCTCAAGAACATCGAGATCATGAAGCGGGAGCGGATCATGGAGCACGTCCTGTCGAACGAGGACGCCTTCCGGAACACGCTCGGGCAGCTGCTCGACCTGCCGATCGCGGGCGACCTTCGTGGTACGGGCTACTTCTACGCGCTCGAGCTCGTCAAGGACAAGGAGACCCGCGAGACTTTCAGCGAGGAGGAATGCGAGACGCTCCTGCGTGGGTTCCTCTCGCCGAAGCTGTTCGAGCGCGGCCTCATCTGCCGAGCGGACGACCGGGGCGACCCGGTGGTGCAGATCTCACCCCCGCTGGTCGCAACTCAGGCAGAGTTCGACGAGATGACGGGGATCCTGGGCGAGACGCTTGCCGAGGCATGGGAGCAGATCCGGTGACCCTCGCGGCGGCTCCACCGCCCGCGGCTTCGGAGGCGAGCGCCGAGTACGACATCCGGCTGATCGGGCTGACGAAGCGGTTCGACGATGTCGTCGCGGTCGACGACATCTCGCTCGACATCGACCGCGGCCACTTCTTCGCGCTGCTCGGCCCGTCGGGCTGCGGCAAGACGACGACGCTGCGGATGATCGGCGGCTTCGAGGAGCCGACCGAGGGCCGGATCGAGTTGGGCGGCGTCGACGTTGCTCCGCTTCCGCCGTACAAGCGCGACGTGAACACGGTCTTCCAGTCGTACGCGCTCTTCCCGCACCTCTCGATCTTCGAGAACGTCGCCTTCGGGCTGCGCCGCCGCGGTGTGAAGGGCGGCGACCTCAGGCGGCGCGTGATCGAATCGCTCGAGCTCGTCGGCCTCGCCGGGCTCGAGAAGCGCAAGCCCCGGCAGCTCTCCGGCGGCCAGCAGCAGCGGATCGCGCTGGCGCGCGCCCTCGTGAACCGCCCGCGCGTGCTCCTCCTCGACGAGCCGCTCGGCGCGCTCGACCTCAAGCTGCGCAAGGAGATGCAGCTCGAGCTGAAGAGGATCCAGCACGAGGTCGGGATCACGTTCGTCCACGTCACGCACGACCAGGAGGAGGCCATGACCATGGCCGACCGGATCGTGATCATGAACGGCGGGCACATCGAGCAGCTCGGCGCTCCGAGCGAGCTGTACGAGCACCCCAGGACGGCGTTCGTGGCCGGCTTCCTCGGAGTCTCGAACCTGCTCGAGGGCACGGTTGCCGGCGACGGCAGCGTCAAGCTGACC
>DASSLB010000216.1:0-2836 GCA_035689945.1 Gaiellaceae bacterium
CCGTGCTCGCGAAACAGGTCTTCGACGAGCTCCGGATCGACGACCGAGCCCGCGACGAGGATCGCCCCGGCGGGCACGTTCCCCTCGTAACCACCGCTGAGATCGTCGAGGACGATGACGTCGTGGCCGGCATCGACGAGGTGCCGCGCGACGTGGGATCCAATGAAGCCGGCGCCGCCGGTGACCAGGACGCTCATGGCGGCCTGAGGCTAGCCGTTTCAGTGGGCGGCCGGGCGGGTACGCGTGCGGTCAGGGGGAAGCAAAGGGACGGCCCTGCGGGCGAGGGAATCACGGTTTCCTCGCCCGCACTACGCTCCGGGTCATGCGGCGTCCGAGCCGAGCTGTCGTCCGCGGCGCGCTCGGCGTCGCCCTCATCGCAGGCGTCTTTGCGGCCGTGGTTCCGCGCATCGCGAGCTACGGAACCGTCGCGCATCGCCTCGGCACCGTGTCCACGCCGTGGCTGGCGGCGCTCGCCGCTGCTGCGCTCGCCGACGTCCTCACCACGGCCCTGCCGTGGCGCGCGGTGCTCCCGCAGCTCTCGTGGCTCGGCGCGCTCGGCTTCACCCAGGCATCGACAGCCATGACCATCGTTCTCCCGGGCGGTGCGCCACTCGGGATGGCCCTGTCGTTCGGCTTTCTGCGCCGGTTGCGCATTACCGCCGGGGAGGCCGGCTTCGCCGTTGCGCTGACCGGCATCTGGAGCCAGGGGATGATCTTCCTCTATCCGCTGATCGGGGCTGTTCTCGTCTTCGGGACAGGCCGTCTCTCGAGCTCGACTGCGGCAATCGCCGGCGCGAGCGCCGCTGCGGGCGTCCTGCTCGCGGCTGCCGCCTTCGCAGTTCTCCGGAGCCCGGCGGCAGCGCGGCGTCTCGGCGACACCGCGGGCGGGCTCGCCGCCCGGCTGGCACGGCTCTTCCGACGCGAACCACCTGCCTGGAACGGGGAGATGCTCGTTCAACTCCGACAGGAGCGGCTCTCGGCACTCCGCCGCCGGTGGCCGTCGCTCACGCTGTCAACGCTCGGGA
Source organism: Gaiellaceae bacterium (assembly GCA_035689945.1). Taxonomy (GTDB): domain Bacteria; phylum Actinomycetota; class Thermoleophilia; order Gaiellales; family Gaiellaceae; genus Palsa-739. Next base: position 1,026 of record DASSLB010000216.1, read on the forward strand.
ATCAGCTGACCGCGTATCTAATCTTCGAGCTCTCGCTCCGCTCGGTAGGCATCTCGGTCGCAGAGCTTCCCCCGAGCGAGGCCTTCCTCGCCTGGGCCATCGGCCGCGTGATCAGCTCCTTGCCTCTCACCCCAGGTGGGATCGGGGTCGTCGAGCTCGGAATGATCGGGACCCTCGTCGGCTTCGGGGCGCCGCACGGCCACGTCGTCGCTGCGGTGCTCCTCTACCGCGGGCTCGTGATCCTCCCGACACTCGTCATCGGCGCGGTTGCGCTGCTCGGGTTCCACCGACGGCCGCCGGCGGAGCTTTCCTAGGGAGCGGCCTCGGCGATCTCCTCGCGCGGCTCTTCGAAGTGCAGCCGCTCCCGCACGGCCGACACGATCCATTCCAGCCGCCGGAAGACGAGCGAGTTGCGCCGCTCGGCCTCGAGACGCTGGCGCGTCCGCGCGAACCCGCGGTCGATGTAGCGAAGCGGTGCGAACGGAGCGTCGGGATAGAGGCGCTGCAGCGCTCCCTCGAGGGGTTCGTGGGCGAAGACAGCGTCCGCGTACTCGACAGTCTCGCCGGGCAGCGCGTCCAGCACCGCCTCGGCGCGAACGAGGCCCTCGACGAGGGCCCACGGGTGGGCGTCGAAGACACTCGCGGCTCGGGCGGGATAGAGCCACTGCCGCTTCAGCATCGTGTAGGCGACCTCCGCCACGTTCCGGCGCACCTTGAGGACTCTGAACTCGCGGAGGCCCTCCCAGCCACCGACCACGAACGGCTGCACGACATCCTTGTATGCGAAGCCCTGCCGCAGCGCGATGCGATCGAGGTAGCCAGTCATTCCCACGAAGCTGTCCGGAGCCGAGCCGTGCAATGTGAACCGCTCGTCCGCCGGCGCGAAGCTCTGCAGCCGCCTCGGCACGCGGTCGCGGTTGAGGATCTCACCATCGCTCGTCCAACTCGGCTCCGCGAGCCCGACCGCACGCACCGCCGCGATGTAGAGGAGGCTCGAGAGCGATCGCGGCAGGGAGACGACAAAGAGTGAACGGAGCTCCTCTGCGTGCGCCTGCCCAGTGTCCCGCGTGAGCAGTCGCAGCCGTCTCATCCAGGCAGCCTACGGACCGCCGACGGGAGATTCATGTGAGCGGGATATGAATGAGCGAGAGCGCTTCAGACGCGGTCCGCGCGCTAGCTGAGCGCGGGAACGTGAACGCCGCCGAGCTCGATGCGCGGCTGGGTGCATTCGGGCGACCGGACGCTCCGGCCCGTTTCCCTCAGGCTCGCGAACACTGCGGGCGAGAGCAGAACGCGGTGATCACACTCGGAGCCGCACTCGCAGAGGAACTCCCCAGGCAGATCCGGCTCGGCCGACGAGAGCAGCTCGTAGATCCGGTCGTTGACCTCGCGGAAGAGCCAGGAGCGTTGGTCGGGACTCACGCCGGGAGCATGCTCCTCTGAGCCGGCATACAGGAAGAGGAAGCAGACGGGGCTTACCGACGTTTTACGCAAGGTCATAGCGCGTTTGCAACGCGCTCGCCACGACCGTTAGGGTCGCTCGAAAAGGAGGAGAGATGGGATTGAGGATCGGCGACACCGCGCCCGACTTCGAGGCGCAGACGACGGAAGGCCCGATCAGCTTCCACGACTGGATCGGCGATTCGTGGGCGGTGCTGTTCTCGCACCCGAAGGACTTCACGCCGGTCTGCACGACCGAGCTCGGCTACATGGCGTCGATCAAGCCGGAGTTCGACCGCCGCAATGTCAAGATCATCGGGCTCTCGGTCGACCCGATCGACAAGCACGAAGGCTGGGCGGACGACATCGAG
>DASSLB010000217.1:0-15207 GCA_035689945.1 Gaiellaceae bacterium
GTGCGCGGTTCGAGCCCTTCCAGAATCTGACGGCGCACTATCTCCTCGCACAGTTCCTGACCCCGTGATCAGAGCCGCGACCCCCGCCGACCTGCCGCTCGTCCGCGAGCTGTGGGCGGCGTTCAACACGGAGATTCCCGATGAGCCGTGGCGGGAGGACGATCTCGCGGAGGATCTGGACTGGCTCGACCAGGCCGTCAAGGAGGAGATCGTCTTGCTGGCGGGCGAAGACGGGCTCGCGGTCGCACGCCGGAGAGGCGAGCGCCTAGGCTTCCTCGAAGTCGTGTATGTGCGACCCGAGGCGCGGCGCGGCGGGCTGGCCGCGGAGCTTGTCCGCGAGGTCGCAACCCGGCTCCAGGCGGCGGGCGCCGAGATGCTCGAGCTCGAAGTCCTGGCGTCCAACGCCGAAGCGCGTGCGATTTACGAGCACTGGGGGTTCAAGCCGGTGGAGCTGACTCTCGGCGCTCCGCTCGCACAACTCGCGCAGCGGCTCGCCCCCGCCGACGGCCCCACGTTTGGCTTCGTCCACGTCCAGACCGACGACGTCGAGAAAGTGAAGCGAGACGCGGTCAAGGTGCTGCGCAGCGAGCCCTACGTCGAGGTCGAAGGCGGCTGGGTGCGCGTGCGCTCCGACGCGACCGACTCCGACCCGGCCAAGCTGAAGGCGCTCGCCAAGGAGCTCTCGTACACGAGCGGCGGCGTCGTCCTCTCGCTCGGCGTCGAGCGGGGTGCGGTCGTCCGCTATGACCTCTTCGACCGGGGCGCCGACGTCGACGAGTATCTCTCCGTCCCCGAGTACTACGGGGAGCTGCCGCCGGGCGACTCGTACGCGCTGGGCGCGAACGCGACTGTCGTCGCGCGGCTGACGGGCGCCGATGCGAGGCGCGTCCGAGAGGTGGCGCGCACCGCGTCCTCGCCGGGCGACCTGCCGCCGGCGCTGGAGCTGTACGAGGAGCTCGCAGCCGTGATGGGGCTCCAGCCGTGATCACGCTCTACGACGCCGCGCGCTGTCCGTACTGCGCGCGCGTCCGAATCGTCCTCGCGGAGAAAGGCGTCGAGCTGGAGGTCGTCGAGATCGACCTCTCCGACCGACCGGCGTGGCTGTACGAGAAGAACGCGGCCGGTCGCGTCCCGGTGCTCGAAGAGGACGGGCGGCCGCTGCCGGAATCGGCGGTGATCATGGAGTTTCTCGAGGAGCGCTACCCGGAGCCGCCGTTGCTCCCGCCGGATCCCGCCGACCGCGCGTTCGTGCGGCTCCTCATCTTCCGAGACCACGAGCTGACCGATCCCTACTACGCCTTCCGTCGCGGAGAGGAAGGCGCGCGCGAGGAGCTCGACGTCATGCTCCACGCGCTGGACATCGTGCTCGGCGAGCGGCCGTTCCTCGGCGGCGCCGAGTACGGGCTCGCGGACATCGCTTACGTCCCGTGGCTCCTGCGCATCCGCGACATGCTCGGGATCGAGCTCGACGGCTTCCCGTCGCTGGCCGCGTGGCTCGCCCGGCTCGAGGAACGGCCTTCGATCGCGGCCGAAGCAGGTATCGTCGCCGCGCTGTGAGGGCCGTCGTCGACTCCGCGTGGCTCGCCGAGCATCTCGGCGAGGACGATCTCGTGGTCGGAGACGTGCGCGGGCCGAACGCCCACATGCGCGGCCACATACCCGGCTCGCGGCCGCTCGTGCTCGGCTCCCCGCCGCCTGCGGCGGACGAGGAGTCGGCGCGTGCGCTTGCTCAGGAGATCGCGCTGCGGCTGAGGCGGCACGGGATCACCGGCCGGGAGCGGCTCGTGCTGGCCGACCGCGGCGACGGGGTCGGCGCGATGCCCGCGGCTCAGATGGCCGAGCTCGCGGGTCATCCTCAGGTCGCGATCCTGCTGGGAGGAGTTGCTGCATGGGGCGGCGAGCTCCAGGAAGGAGCGGTCGAGCTGGAGCCGGTGCGGGAGGCGCAGGCTGCTCTCGAGCCGAATCCCCACGCGCTGCCGACGCGGCAGGAGCTCGTCGAGAGGCTCGGCGATCAATCCCTGACCCTCCTCGATGTGCGGACACCGGACGAGTTCAGCGGTCGTCGCGGCAACCAGTGCGACCCGCGCCAGGGGCATATCCCGGGCGCGCGGAACCTCGAAGTCGGCGATCTGTTCGAAGGTCTGGGACGGCCGGCCCCGCCGGAGCGCATCCGCGGGCTCGTCGGCTTGCCCGAGGACGCCGAGATCGTCGCGTACTGCCACTCCGGGTCACGCTCGGCGCTCGCCACGCTCGCGCTCCGCTCGGCCGGCTACGCCGCGCGCAACTACGCCGGCTCCTGGCACGAGTGGAGCCGGCACGACGAGCTTCCGCTCGAGCGCTAGTTACTCCTCCGTCGCGGCGGGAGCCTCGGGAGGCGACTCGGCCGGAGCTGTCGACTCCGGAGCCCACGGCATCTTTTCGCCTGACTCCCGCATCTGCATCACTGCAGCGGCGACCTCGGCGATGCCGGCGATGAGCGCGATGTAGAGGCCGTATCTCGCCCCGGCGTCGTAGCTGAGGTCGCTGATGTGATAGCGGGGGAGGGTCGTCCAGCGGATGATCACGAGCAGCAGGCCGAGCGCGGCGATGCCCGCGACGAGCACCGAAGGGCCTATCTGGAGCGACGGCAGGGTGCCGCCCGAGCGCCGGGCGACGAGAAGCGCTCCCGCCAAGGCGAGGAGCATCGCTCCCGCCCAGGCGGTGAAGCCTGCCGACCAGCCGCTGACGGACGCGCTGAACGGCCCGACGCTGACGCCGTACCAGGGCAGGAAGGACGCGATGAACGCGACGGCCGCGCCGCCGGCGATCACACGATCCAGGGTGTTGAGCTGCTTCAGGTCGAACCGCATGTCGCCACCTCCAGGACTCCGCCTAAGCCCCCCAACCGCCGCAATCGTGAACGGCCCGTCGGACGTCAGGAGAGCGCGATGAGCGCCACGCCTCCCGCAACGACGGCGGCGCCCGCGAGTCGCCTGAGCCCGACATGCTCGCGAAGGAACACCGCAGCGAGCAGCGGCGCGAGGACGATGCTCGTCTCGCGGACCGCGGCTACCTCCGGGGCCGGCGCGAGCCTCAGTGCAGCAAGCACGAGCGCATACGCTCCGAAGGCGGCCACCGAGGCTGCCACTGTCGAGGGGGTCAGCTCCGCGCGGACGGCCTGGGCTCCTCGTCGCATCACGACCACCGGCACTGCAACGACCCCTACCGGAGCCAGCACGAGCTCGAGGTAGGGGAGGGCCGCAGCGTGATGCAGCCCCTCCTTGTCGATGAGCGTGTAGCCCGCGATCGCGCAGCCGATCGCGAGCGCGACAAGCACTCCCTCCGCTCCGTGTGTGACGCCGCGCACGAGAAGAACTCCGGCGGCAATCAGGCAGACGCCGATGGCGGCTGCCGCAGAGACGTGGCGACCGAGGACGACGGCCGCCCCGAGCAAGACGAGCAAAGGCGCGGACCCGCGAGCGACCGGATAGACGACCGAAAGCTCTCGGCGCTGATACGCGGCGAAGAGCAGTGCGAAGTACAGGCCCTCGAACGCAGCCGAGGCGGCGACGTAGGGAGCGACCGCCCACGAGACCGACCACGTTGCTGCGGCGACCGGTGCGAAGAGCAGGAGCGAGGCACCGAGCCGCGCAGGAACACGTTCCAGCTCGCGTGGAGGACAGCCGCGGCGAGAGTCAGCGCAAGTGCGTCAGCCGGCACTGGCGGCGGCGAGGAAGGAGCGGCACAGCCGCCGCCCGAGCTCGTTCCAGGTCCCGATTCGCTCGCGCGTCTCGCGCTTCAGCCGCTCCGGCTCGGGTGGTGGTGCGCTCTCGTCGGCGATCCAACGGCCGAGCTGCGGTTCGGTCACCTCCGGGTGGAACTGGACGGCCCAGCAGGTGTCGCCGAGCCGGAAGGCCTGGAGCGACGCGTCGTTGCGCGCGAGCGCGACAGCGCCCTCGGGCAGGCCGTGGCCGTAGTGGTGCCACTGCAGCGCGTCGAAGCGATGCGGAAGGGAGGAGAGGACCGGATCGGCGCCGCCGGCCTCTGTCAGCTCGACCTCGCACCAGCCGATCTCCGGCTCGGCCAGCGGCCCGACCGCGGCGCCCGCGGCCTGCGCGAGAAGCTGCGAGCCGAGGCAGATCCCCAGCGTCGGCGTCGACCCTTGAACCAGCTCGCGCAGCCAGCTCGCCTCGTCGCGGAGCCACGGGTGAACGTCCTCGTGATCGACGTGCATCGCGCCGCCGAAGATGAGCACAGCGTCGTACGCATCGAGAGGCTGGGGCGGAGGCGTGCCCCAGCCGAAGCTCCACTCGTCGAGCCGGTGGCCGGCCTCGGCGACCAGAGGGCCGAACAGCTCGGCGCCCGCGTCCTCGCCGTGCACGATCGAGACGACGTTCATGCGCCGCCGCTCGCGGCGATCCGGTTCATGTCGAGAAGTCCGCGCAGCTGGCGTGCGTTAGTCGCTGCCTGTGCGACCCGCCGCAGCGGGTTGTCCGGATCCTCCGACGAGGCATTGTTGTTGAAGAAGGCGTACGCCTGCTCCGACTGCCCCGCCAGCTCGCGCAGCGGCTCCATCCACTCGCCCAGCTCCTCGTCGGAGTACAGGTAGTCGAAGCGCTCCGCCGCCGAGCCGCCACGCTTGTTCCAGGTCGCGAGGTTGCGGCCGTGGAAGCGGACGTAGGCGGTGGGCGACGTCGTCGCCACGACAGTCGGGACGAGGTTCTTCGCGGTGTCCGAGCGCGGCGCGTCGACGACGACGTACCCGGCGCCGATCCGTTCGAGGAAGGCGAGGCTCGCCGCACGGTTCTCGTCATCGAGCCACGAACGGTGGCGGAACTCGACGAGCATCTCGTTCCCGCCCAGCTGCTCGCGTGCCCACTCGAGATAGTCGAGCGAGTAGTCCTTGTAGACGACGTACGGCGGCAGCTGGAAGAGAATTCCGCCGAGCTTGCCGGCGGCGCGGAGCGGCTCAAGCGCCTCGAGAAAGAGCCTGAACACCTCCCCGCGGAGCTCGCGCGGTGGCCGGTCGACGCGGCCGCGTTCGTCGAGCGGCATCTCCTCGCGGAGGCCGGGCGGGATCGTCTCCGCCTTGACCGGATGCCGCGTCATGAGGCCGAACGCCTTGACGTGCATCGTGAACCCGTCGGGCGTCCGCTCCGCCCAGCCCTGCACCATCGACTCGCTCGGCAGCCGGTAGAAGGTCGAGTCGACCTCGACCGTGTCGAAGTGCTCGGCGTACCAGGCGAGCCGCTCCTTCGCCGGTAGCTTCGGTGGATAGAACCACTTGGAGAGCGCCTCGTCGGCCCACGAGCACGTGCCGATCCGAATCGTCGCCGCCATGCGGCGGACGCTAACGCGAGACGGTCTTCTCGAGCAGCGAGAGGTTTAGCGTGATGCGGCCGATCTTGATCGAGTTGGTGGCGCCGGGGGAAACCACGCTGTAGATGTCACCAGCGGACTGGTTGCCAACACTCACCACGAGCCGCTTGGCGCGCGGGATGAGGACGGCTTGGTCGCTGAGCGGGATTCGAACTACGCCGGCTTGCTTCTTCACACGGGCCGCTCCGAAAGTCAACGGTGTCGACGTACCCTTGACCGTCACGCTCGCGACAAGGCGTCCGAACCCGTGATTGCCCGAGTAGCGGACCACGAGGTAGCTGTCGCCGAACGTCTCGAGTGGGCCGCCGGGGAGGCGCACCGATCGAATGGCTATGCCGCCGCCACCGAGCTTCCTCAGGCCCGGGAGGTTGACGCTCACGTGCCGCGTGGGCGGCAGTGTCTTGTACGGCGTAACGTTTCCGTCCCACGGGTCGTGGGCGAGCTCGATGCCGCCGGCAACAGCCGCGCCCCCGGCGAGGTAGTGCTCGAACCACGAGACAGCCTGGCCGATGTACGTCGGCAGCTCGGCCGAGGGGTTCGAGGCGGGCGGATGTCCGAGGTCACCGAGGTACAGCTTCTTCGGCCCCGCGAGCAGCTTGTACGCGCCGATCGCCTGATCCATGTCGAAGCGGAAGTCCCGCCGGCCCTGCAGCAGCAGGGTTGGAACGGTGAGCGAATGGAGCTTCGGGCGTGCCGAGCGCGCGGCTTCGGTGCTCCTGACCGCAGCGGTCACGTTGCCCGCGAGCAGGTCGGTCCTCGCCTGCGTGAGCGAGGGATCCCACTTCGAGAAGAGCACGACGTCGCCTAGCTCGGCGATCTCAGCGCTCTTCGGCACGCCATTCGGGTTCAGCGCCGCTCCGAGATCGGTCCAGGTCGCGGCGGGAACGATTGCCTTGAACGGCACTCCGGCGACCGCCGCGTTCCAGACCGCGGCACCACCGAGCGAGAGGCCGAAGGCGCCGATCTGCGTGTCGGAGACTTCGCTCCGCGCAGCGAACCAGTCAAAGAGATCCCGTGCGTCTTGTACCTCCTTGGGACCGTCGAGCCCGAACGTCCCGCCCGATGCGCCCGTACCGCGCGCATCGCAGGCAAGCGATGCGAAGCCGAGCGGCGCGAGCACGTCGCCGATCGTCTGCATGTCGCCGCTCGACTGCCCGAGCCCGTGGAAGAGGATGACACCGGGCCAACCTCCCGCCGGCGGGCCGCCACTCGGGAGGATGAGCACGCAGGCGAGATCCGTCCCATCCGACACCTTGATGAAGAGGACCTGTGTCGCCGCGCGGGCCGCGCCGGCGGATCCGCCGCACACGACCACGGCGACCGCGACGGCGAGGAGGACGCGAGCCCGACCCACAGTCGCACGCTAGCGCCCCTTTACGATGCTCGCCATGGATCCGCGCCCCGTGGGCGTCTTCGACTCCGGAGTCGGAGGCCTGACTGTCCTCCACGAGTGTCTCGTGACGATGCCGAACGAGGACTTCGTCTACCTCGGCGACCACGCGCGGCTGCCCTACGGGCCGCGCCCGCTCGAGGAGATCCGCCGCTTCGCGCGTGAGATCGGCGCCTATCTCTCCCATCAGGACGTGAAGCTGATCCTCGTCGCCTGCAACGCCGCGACCTCTGCCGCGCTGCCACGGCTGCAGGAGGAGTTGGCAGTCCCGGTCGTCGGCGTCATAACTCCGGAGGCGCACGCCGCCGTGCAGGCGACGCGCAACCGGCACGTCGGCCTTCTCGCCACCGCAGCAACAGTGGACGCCCGCCGCTACGACGAGCTCGTGCACGCGCTCGACGCCGGCATCTCGTTCTACCCGGTCGCTTGCCCCGAGCTCGTGCCGCTGATCGAGGGCGACGATCCGTACGGCGAGGAGACCGAGCGGGCGGTGCGCGAGTACGCGGCGCCGTTGCAGGCGGAGGGCGTCGACACCGTCATCCTCGGCTGCACGCACTACCCGCTGATCCGCAAGATCTTCGAGCGTGTCTTCGGCCGCGACGTGACGCTCGTCTTCTCGGCCGAGGAGACTGCGCGCGAGGTGGCGGAGACGCTCGCGCGCAAGGGTGTCGAGAACGAGCGCGGCCGCGAGGGCGCTTACCGCTTCCTCACGACTGGCGACCCTGCGGCTTTCCGCGAGCTCGGACGCCGCTTCCTGCAGCTGCCGGTGCGCGACGTCGAGCACGTGACGGTCGCGACGCTCGAGGAGGCCGCCGCGTGAATGCTCGTGAAGGAGGCCGGAAACCCGACCAGCTGCGCTCGATCTCGTTCGAGCCCGACTTCCTCGAGAATCCGCACGGCTCGGTGGTCGTCACGCAGGGACGGACGAAGGTGCTCTGCACGGCCATGGTCGAGGAGGACATCCCGCGCTGGCTGCGGGGTCAGGGCCGCGGCTGGATGACGGCGGAGTACTCGCTCCTGCCGGCATCCACCGGCGAGCGCGTGCAGCGGGAGGCGTCGCGAGGCAAGCAGCAGGGGCGGACGGTCGAGATCCAGCGGCTGATCGGCCGGGCCGTCCGCTCGGTCGTCGACTTCGAGGCCCTGGGTGAGCGGACGCTGTGGCTCGACTGCGATGTCCTCCAGGCCGACGGCGGTACGCGCTGCGCAGCGATCTGCGGCGCGTACGTGGCCGCGATGCGCGCCCTCGACCGGTTCGGGCTCTCGCGCGCCTTCCGCGATTCGGTCGCGGCCGTCTCCGTGGGGGTGGTGGACGGCGTCCCCCTGCTCGACCTCGACTACGCCGAGGACTCGAATGCAGACACCGACATGAACGTCGTGATGACCGGCGACGGCCGCCTCGTCGAGGTCCAGGCCACGGCCGAGCGCGATCCGTTCGCGCGCGAAACGCTCGACGCGCTGCTCGAGCTGGCCGCGGCGGGCATCGGCGAGATCGCGGCGCTTCAGGCGGAGGCGGTCGCGCATGACCTCCCCTAGCCTGTTGGCGGTCGTCCATTCGATCGGCTGGCCCGAGGTGCTGCTGCGCGTCTTCGTCGCCGCCGCGCTCGGCGGCGCGATCGGGCTCGAGCGCGAGCTGCGCGAGCGGCAGGCCGGACTTCGTACGCACCTCGTCGTCTCCGTCGGCTCGGCTCTGTTCACGCTCGTGTCGGCATACGGCTTCAGCAGCTTCGACGGCAAGGTCGACCCGACCCGGATCGCGGCCCAGATCGTGAGCGGCATCGGCTTCCTCGGCGCCGGCGCGATCATCCGTCAGGGCCTCTCGGTGCGCGGCCTCACGACCGCAGCGTCGCTTTGGCTCGTCGCCGCGATCGGGATGGCGGCGGGCGCCGGCTATTGGGACGGCGCGCTGATCGCCACGCTCGGCGCGCTGCTCACGCTCGGGCCGCTGCGCGTCTTCTCCTTCCGGATCCTGAGCCGATACCGGCCCCAGCACGACCGGCTGCTCGTCGAGATCCCGGCCGGCGGCAGCTCGGTGCCGATCATCGAGGCGATCGAACGGCGGGGAGCCCGGGTCGTCTCGCTCGACATCGCGCAGGAGGGAGATCGGCGCTCGGTCGGCATCGACGTCGAGCTCGCAGCCGGCTCGGCCCCCGCCGTCGTGGCTGAGGTCGCCGAGATCGACGGCGTCCTCGAGGTGCGGTGGACGGACTGAACGCGGTTCTCTGCTCCCGCAACGCACACAAGGCGCGCGAGCTCGAGACCCTTCTCCCCGGCTGGACGATCGAGCCGCTCGACAGCGACGACTACCCGCCCGAGACGGGGGCGACGTACTACGACAACGCGGCGCTGAAGGCGCGATTCGGTCATGAGCAGACGGACGGCTGGGTGCTCGGGGAGGACTCGGGCCTCGAGGTCGAGGCGCTAGGCGGCCGCCCCGGCGTGCTCTCGGCACGCTTCGCGCCCGAGGGCGCGCCCGCGATCGCGAAGCTCCTCGGCGAGCTCGAGGGCGTCGAGGACCGCCGCGCTCGCTACGTCTCGGAGCTCGTCCTTCTCGCGCCCGACGGTCGCGAGTTGCGCGGCACCGGCACGCTCGAGGGCCGGATCGCGAAAGAGGCCCGCGGCGAAGAGGGCTTCGGCTACGACCCGGTCTTCATTCCCGACGGTGAGGAACGGACGATTGCCCAGCTGGGGAACGACTGGAAGGCAGAGCGCTCTCATCGGGCTCGCGCAGCCCGTGTTCTTCTGCGGACGCTCGGTGACGTTCGCGCCACCACCAGTTGATCTCGGCGCCGAAGACGATCACGTTCGCCATCACGTAGAGCCAGAGCAACAGGATCGCCGGGCCGCCGAGCGTCCGCAGCGTCACGTTGACGTCTGCGAGGCGGACGAAGATGGGCAGCCCCTGGAACGACGCCTCGAGGACGACCGCGCCGATGATCGCACCGGGGAGCGCCTCCCGCAGCTCGACCCGTGTGTTTGGCAGCCAGCGATAGATGACGAGGAGAAAGACGAAGACGCCGGCCAGCGACGCGCCGATCGAGACGACGTACGCGAGGATCGGGCTGTCGGCGAACGCCCCGAGGTTGTGCTTGAGGACGCTCACACCGAGCGCGCCGACGACGAGGCTCGCGAACAGCGTCACGAGGACGCTCGTCGCCACGGCCGCGGCCAGCAGCTTCCCGTGCAGGAAGCGCCGGTTCGGCAGGCCGTAGACGATGTTGAGCGCCGACTCGAGCGCGCTGAAGAACGAGAGCGACGACCAGAGCAGGCCGACGCCTCCGATGATCCCGAGCGCGGTGGCGTTGTCCTGCACGCGCCGGACGAGCTTGATGATGCTGTCGAGCGACGTCCCCGGGAAGGCGTGCTTCAGCTCCTTGATGAAGAAGTCGGACGCCTCGGCGCGGTGCGCGAGGCCGAAGAGCGAAAGCGCGAGGAAGATCAGCGGGACGAACGAGAGGAGCGCGAAGTACGCGACCATTGCCGCGAGGTGCGTGCCGCGGTCGGCGAAGAACTTGTGCGCGAGATGGCGCCGGCGAATGGTCACGGACGCGAAGTCTGCACCTTGATAGCGTCGGAGTCGTGGATGCGGGGCGAGCGCTCGCGGATCTCGTCGAGATCTCGCCGCAGATCGAAGCGGCGGCCGTCATGGCCGGAGACGGGAGTCTCGCCGGCTTGGTGGGCGTCCCCGAGGAGCGGGCGGACGAGCTTGCCCGCTCGGCACGCGAGCTGCTGGACCGCGCTGCGGGGTTCCGGAGCGACGGGATCCGCGTGACCCAGATCCATGCTGCGCTCGACGACGGCGAGGTGTTCGCCGTGACCGGCGCGGATGGTCGGACCGTCGTCGCCGTGGCGAGCGAGCGGACGGCGCCCGGTCTCGTCTTCTACGACCTGAAGCGCTGTCTCGCTGCGGTGGAGGAGGACAGCCTTGGGGCGTAGGTGGCTTCGCATCGCAGGCTTCGCCAGCGGCGCGCTGGCGGGGACGCTCGCCTACCGGCGCTTGCTCGGAAGGGGAAGCGAGCGGATCGACCTCTACTTCGACGACGGCTCTTTCGTCACGTTCGCGGGCCGCTCGCCGGAAGCGGCGCGGCTTGTTCCGCTCGCGGATCGTGTCCTCGCGGCAGTCAGGTCGGTATGAGCGACGCGGTGCTCGGTCAGGCGTTGGTCGCTGCGGCGTACCTCGAAGGCGACTTCGTCCTGCGCTCGGGCAAGCGGTCGGGCTACTACCTCGACAAGTACCGCTTCGAGACGCGGCCCGACCTTCTCTCCGCGCTCGGCGAGCGCATCGCGGCGGCCGTGCGCGAGCACGAACCCGAGACCGTGCGGCTCGCGGCGCCGGTGCTCGGCGGCGTCGTGCTCGCCGCATCCGCGTCGCTCGCGTCGGGGCTCCCGTTCCTCATGATCCGCGACGCGGCGAAGGAGTACGGCACGGCGAATCGCATCGAAGGACCCTTCGAGTCGGGCGAGACCGTGTGCCTCGTCGAGGACATCGTGACCTCCGGCGGAGCGCTGCTGGGAGCGATCGAGGCCGTCCGCGAGGCCGGTCTTGTCGTCCACACAGCCGTCTGCGTGGTCGACCGGGAGGAGGGTGGGGCGGACGCTCTCGCGCGCCATGCGGTCCGTCTCCGTCCGATATTCCGGGTAAAAGACCTGCTGCAGGGGGAGAAAACCCCCGCAAAACCGCATGGTTGAGCGGCAAACACGGACTTGGTAGGGTCGTTCAGGCCCAGAAAGCGATCTAAGGACTGGAGGAGAGAGTGACGAAGCAGGAGTTTGTTTCCGAGGTGGCCCGCCGCGCGCAGCTTTCGAACCGCGACGCGGGCAAGGCTGTCGACGCGTTTCTCGATGCCATCACGGACACGCTGAAGGGGAGAGGCGAGGTCACGTTCACGGGATTCGGCAAGTTCTCGACTGCGAATCGTGCGGCGAGGACGGGCGTCAACCCGCGCAACCCGAGTGAGAAGGTGCACATTCCCGCAGCCACCGTCCCGAAGTTCTCGGCCGGCAGCGGGCTCAAGTCGGCCGTCAAGAGTGGGGGATCGTCCTACTAGCGACGAGCCCAACGTCTCCTCCGAGGATCGAGAGGCCGCCTTCGGGCGGCCTCTTCGTCTTCGGCGGTACCTATCCTGAGGGCCGATGAGCGCGGGTCATTTCGCGGATCGGCTCGCTGCAGCAGTGGAACGCAAGGGAGCCCCCCTGTGCGTCGGCCTCGATCCCGATCCGGCGCTGATGCCCACGGGCGTCGGTGTTGCAGAGTTCTGTCGAGGGATCGTCGACGCCGTGGTCGAGCATGCGGTCGCCGTCAAGCCGCAGGCGGCCTTCTTCGAGGCGCAAGGCTCGACGGGCTGGGCTGCGCTCGTCGAGATCTGCGGGTACGCCCGAGACGCCGGGCTCCTCGTGATCGCCGACGCCAAGCGCGGCGACGTCCCCTCGACCGACCGCGCCTACGCGGCCGCTTTCGCGCCGCTCGCGGACGCGGTCACGGTCAATCCGTACCTGGGCCACGACTCGCTCGAGCCGTTCTTCGCCTACGAAGGTCTCGGCGTGCTCGCCATCCTCAAGACGTCCAATCCGGGCAGTGCGGACATCCAGGATCTCGCACTCGCCGACGGCCGGCCGCTCTGGCAGCACATCGCGGTTCTCCTCGACCACTGGGGAGAGGATTTGGTGGGCGCAAGCGGGCTCTCCAGACTCGGGGCGGTAGTGGGCGCCACGCATCCGGAGGTGCTCGAGACGGTGCGCAGCCTCATGCCGCAGGCCGTGCTCCTCCTGCCCGGCGTGGGAGCGCAGGGCGGCAAGCCGGAGGGCCTCGCGGCCGCCTTCACGCCCGGTCCGGGAAGTGCGCTCGTCTCTGCGTCGCGCTCGGTCATCTACGCGAGCGGGGACGCGACCTGGCAGGAGGCGGCGGCTACCGAAGCCGCGCGCCTCGCGGACGAGCTGCGCGCAGTTGCCGTCCCCGGCTAGCCGTGAATCGGAAGAACGCCGCGCGTGTCGCTGCACCGGTCGCCTTCCTCGCGGCGGTGACGATCGGTGCGCTCGTCGTCCGCGCCGGGTTCGAGCACGGCAAGCACCGCGCGAGCACGCCGACGACGACCCTGACGACGAAGACGAAGACGACCCGGACGCACGGCCACAAGCGGCCACAGATGCGGACGTACACAGTCCAATCCGGAGACACGTTCGCGTCGATCGCGATCAAGGAAGGGACGACCGTGGCCAGGCTCGAGCACCTCAACCCCGGCGTCGACCCGACCACGCTTCACATCGGCGAGAAGATCCGCGTCCAGTAACCTCCGCCCCGGCGTGGTGCACCGGCAGTGATCGTCACCGTAACCCTCAACGCCGCGGTCGACCGGACGCTGACCGTGCCGAACTTCCAGTTCGGCCACCGGCACCGGGCATCGAGCAGCCTCACGGGCGCGGGCGGCAAGGGCATCAACGTCGCGCGGGCGCTGAAGGGGCTCGAGACCCCGGTCGTCGCGACCGGCCTGGCGGGCGGACGCACCGGTGAGCGGATCGTCGAGGATCTGGCCCTCGAGGGGATCCTCAGCGACTTCGTCCGCATCTCCGATGAGTCGCGCACATCGATCGCGGTGGTCGACCCAACGGCGGGTGCGCTCACCGAGGTGTACGAGTGGGGGCCGGCCGTGCGGCCCGAGGAGCTGCAGATGCTGTCGGACAAGCTCCACTACCTCTCGCGGGTGGCCAGCTACGTCGTCTTCTGCGGCTCGCTCCCCCGGGACGTCGGAAACGACTTCTACGCCCAGGCGATCCATGACCTCAACCGGCGCGGCATCCGGTGCGTCCTCGATTGCGAGGGCGAGCCGCTGCGCCTCGGGGTCGAGGCCGAGCCCTACCTCGTCTCGCCAAACCAGCAGGAGGCCGAGAGCCTCGTCGGGCAAGAGTTCTCGGACGAGGAGGATTTCGTGATGGCGCTCGACACGATCGCCGACCTCGGCGCGCGCAACGTCCTCATCACGCAGGAGACGGCGTGCTTCGCGCTCCTCCGCGAGGAACGGCAGGTACAGCGCTTACGCGCCTCGATCCCGCGCGTCGAGCCGGTCGCGCGGGTCGGCGCAGGCGACGTTCTCCTCGGCGGCTACCTGTCCGAGCGCTTCAACGGCCGCGCGGTGGGCGACGCGCTGCGCACGGCGGTCGGCTGCGCCGCCGCCTCGGTCGTCGAGCTGGGCGCCGGGCGCTTCGAGCCCCGTGAGGCCGCGCGCCTCGCAGGGGGCGTCGAGATCGTCGAGCTCGCTCCCGTCGAGGCGTAGCCGGGAGCTAGCCGGCCGCGAGCGCGCGGAGGCGCCCGTAGTTCGCGCCGTTCTCCGCCCAGACGAGCCGGTCGTTCGCGAGCGAGAGACCGAGGGAGGTCGCTGCAGTCTTCGCGAGCGGGCGGATGTTCCCGTTGCCGGTTGAGACACCGTAGAGCGTGCGATCCAACTGGTAGACGATGAGCTGGTCGCTCGCTGCGATCTGCGGCGCCGCGCGGTGCGAGACCAGGACACTGCCGAGCTTCGTCCCGGTAGTCGGCGAGAACCAGACGATCCTGTCCTTGGGGCCGCGCTGCGTGAGCACGGCGAGCACGTGAGGGGTGAGCGCGATCGCGGCCGGGATTCCGTGCACGGACGCACTGCTGATCTGGTTTCCGCTGGTTCCGTCGACGACGTTGACGAAACCGTTCGTGCTCGCACCGGCCCGGTTGGCCGGAACCCTCGTCGCGGGAACGTAGGCGATGCGTCCCGCAGATGCAGCAAGCTGGAGCGCAGGCCCGACATTGGGCAGGGGCGACTTTCCGGTCGGCGTGACAATCACGATCCCGCCGTCGGCGATCTTGCGCCGACAGTTCCCGCCCGAGAGGCAGGCGAGCTTGTCGACGTACTCGTCGTCGGTCCACGAATAGGCGAGTGTCCTGCCCGATCCCGCCACGCTGCTCAACCATTGGCCCGTCCCGTCGCTCGCATGGGTGAGTCGGGCGACCTGTCGCTCAGGCCCGCCGACGGGTGCCGCAAGGACGTAGTCGAAGGGGGCCGGCCCGCTCTCGTGCAGCGTCCAGAGCGCCGTCGAGATGCCCCGTGCGAACGCGAGCTGCGACTGCCCGTCCGTGAGATCCCAGTTGCAGGTCATGCTCTCCGGAGAGGGTTGGGGAAGAGTGCGATCGGGCTTGCCCGGCGACAGCACGTGGATCGCGTCGCATCCTTGGGTGCCGCCGTACGTGAACCAGGCAGCGCTCGGACCGTCCTGTGCCACGGCCTCGATCGGGCCGCTCGGACTCTTGCGAAGAGTGTGCGCCGACGGCGACCCGGCGGCCGCCGAGCCGGCCAGGGCAAGAAGTCCCGCAGTCGCCAAAAGGGCCCGCACCCGGCCACGGTAGCTCCGCCCTGTTAGGGCGTTGTCAGGGATTTCGTCCCGGCGGGTTGGTACCCTGGCCGTCTTGACGGAGCACGCAGCAGCCGAGCTGAGCGCCG
>DASSLB010000218.1:0-11774 GCA_035689945.1 Gaiellaceae bacterium
GTCGCCCGGGAGGTACATGACGGCGTCCTTGCCGAGCTGCCGCAAGGCAAGCGAGATCGCGAGAAGTGACCCGAGCGCGTCGCCGTCCGGGTTCTCGTGGGTGACGACGAGGAAGCGGTCGTGCCGCTGGAGGGCGTCCGCAATCGCCTTCAGGTCAGTCGTCTGCGTCATCGTCGTCCGGCGCGAGCTCGTCGATCAGGCGGGTCATGCGCACGCCGCGCTCGACCGTCGGATCGTACTCGAAGGTCAGCTGAGGGGTTCGTTTCATTCTCAGCTCGCGCGCAAGCCGCGACTGGAGAACGCCGTGCGCGGCCTCGAGCCCGTCCAAACTGGCGCGCCGCTTCCGGTTCGAGCCGAGCACGCTGACGAAGACCGTCGCGTGGTGCAGGTCGGGGGCCGTCTCCACGGCAGTCACGGTGACGAGGCCGATCCGCGGATCCTTGAGCTCGGGGAGCGCCTCGGCAAGCACCTGCAGCACGGACTCGTTGATCCTGCGCATGCGCTCGCTCACCGCAACACCCCGAGGACGAGCGGTCTCGGCTCCTGCTCTCCGGCGCCGATCTGGTAGGCGGCCAGGAGCGCTGTCTCCGCCTTCGCGGCCGCCGCCTCGTCGCGCGCGTGAATCTCGGCGAGCGGCTCGCCGGATGCGACCTCCTCCCCGCGCTTGCGGAGGCAGACGACGCCGACCGCGTGGTCGATCGGCGCCCCGGCTACCTCCCGCCCGGCACCCAGCTCCATCGCCGCGGCTGCGACCTCCTTCGCTCCCAGCTCGTGCACGTACCCGCTCGCCGGCGCGGTCACCTGGCGCACGACGGGTGCCGCGGGAAGACGGGCGGGATCGGGGTCGCCGCCCTGCGCCCGCACCCACCGGTTGTAGGTCGCGAGCGCCGAGCCGTCGTCGAGCGCGGTCTCGGCGCGTCTCCTGCCCTCGTGCTCGTCCACGCCGAGATCCGACAGCGCGAGGAGCTCCGCGGCTTCGTCGACGACGAGCTGGCGGAAGTCGGGCGGGCCGTCGCCGCTGACTGTCTCCCACGCCTCGCGCACCTCGAGCGCGTTGCCGACCGCACGGCCGAGCGGCTGATCCATGTCCGTCAGCACGCAGACCACCTCCATCCCGGCCCGCTCGCCGAGCGCGCGCATCTCCTCCCCCAGCTTGCGCGCGTCCTCCACGGTCCGCATGAACGCACCCTCGCCGACCTTGACGTCGAGGACGACCGCGCTCGCCCCGGCGGCGATCTTCTTCGACATGATGCTCGCCGCGATGAGCGAGTCCTGGTCGATCGTCGCCGTCACGTCGCGCAGCGCGTAGAGCTTCATGTCGGCGGGAACGAGATCCGAGGTCTGGCTGGCGACCGCGATCCCGATCTGCCGCGTCTGCTCGACCAGCTCGTCCGTCGTCAGCTCGACCCGGAAGCCGGGGATGGACTCGAGCTTGTCGAGCGTCCCGCCGGTGTGGCCCAGCCCGCGGCCGCTCATCTTCCCGAACGGAACGCCGCACGCGGCCACGACCGGCCCCACCGCGATCGTGGTCTTGTCGCCGACACCGCCCGTCGCGTGCTTGTCGACGACGCGGCGCCCGAGCCGCGCCGCGAGGTCGACGGTCTCGCCGCTCGCCACCATTGCGTCGGTCAGGGCGTACGTCTCGGCGGGGCTCATGCCTCGAAACCAGACCGCCATGAGGAACGCCGCCGCCTGGTAGTCGGGCACGTCGCCTCGCACGTACGCGGCGATGAGCTCCCGGACATCCTCGGCGGAGAGCTCCTCCCCGTTCCGCTTCCGCTCGATCAGGTCGACGACATGCACGGCGCGAGCCTAATCATCCGGGTCGATCAGGAGCCGCTCGGCCAGCGTGACCTCCCATTCCTGCCCGCGCAGCCAGCGCTCCGCCTCGTCGAGCAGCCGCTCGATCTCCCGGTGCTCGCGAGCGACACACGCCGCCGTGATGCGGGCGCGCTGCCAGACGTCGTGGTGGTCGACCTCGGCGACCGACGCGCCCACGCGGTTCTGCAGCTGCGCCTTCGCGGAACGCAGGTAGTGGCGCTTCTCTTTCAGGGAATGCGCTTCAGGGAAATGCAGCTCGCAGGTGAGGATCCCGACCCAGCCGCTTGGCACGGATGGAACGGCTACGCCGTGGGTGCTTCGTCGAGCGAGGTGCGCTCGACCTCGCGCGTCTCGAAGACCTCGAGGACGTCTCCGACCTTGACGTCGTCGAATCTCTCGAGGTGGAGGCCGCACTCGAAGCCTTCGGCGACCTCGCGCGCGTCGTCCTGGAAGCGCTTGAGCGAGTCGATCGTCGTGGTGTAGATGACCGCGGCGTCGCGGATCACGCGGACGTTCGCACCGCGGCGGATCACGCCGTCGGTGACCATGCAGCCGGCGATCGTGCCCACGCGGGACGCGCGGAAGGTCTCGCGCACCTCGGCCTCGCCGATCGTCTCCTCCGTCCTGACCGCGGCGAGCTTGCCGACGAGCGCCTGTTCGATGTCCTCGGTGAGCTTGTAGATGACGTCGTAGGTGCGGATCTCGACGCCCTCGCGCGAAGCTAGCTCGCGCGCTTCGGCGTTGGGCCGGACGTTGAAGCCGACGATGAGCGCGTCGGACGCGGAGGCCAGCATGATGTCGTTCTGTGTGATCGCGCCGACGCCCTCGGCGATCACGTTCAGCCGCACCTCCGAATGCTCGAACTTCGTGAGCTCGGATACGACTGCCTCTACGGAGCCGACGACGTCGCCGCGGACGATGAGGTTCAGATCCGAGATCGCGCCCTCCTGAAGCTGCTCGTACAAGCCCTCGAGCGAGACGCCGGTGTTCGGGCGCACCGCTGCGAGCTGCTCGCGCCGGAGCCGCTCACCGCGCCGGTTCGCGACGTCGCGCGCCTCGCGGTCGTTCTCGACGACCCGCGCCAGCTCGCCCGCCGCGGGAGGCTTGTCGAAGCCGAGGATCTCGATCGGGTCGCCGGGAGCCGCGCTCTCCTGGCGTTCGCCCTTGTAGTTGAAGAGCGCCTTGACACGCCCGTGCGCGTCGCCGGCGACGACGGCGTCGCCGACCTTCAACGTTCCGCGCTGCACGAGCATCGTCGCGACGGGGCCACGGCCGACGTCGAGCCGGGATTCGATGATCGGTCCGGACGCCTCGGCATTCGGGTTCGCCTTCAAGCCTTCGAGCTCGAGATCAGCGACGAGCAGGACCTTCTCGAGCAGCTCGTCGAGGTTCTGCTGCGTCTTGGCCGAGACCTCCGCGAACTGCGTCTCGCCGCCCCAGTCTTCGGGCTGGAGACCTTCCTGCGCGAGCTCGCCCTTGACACGGTCGACGTTCGAGTCGGCGAGGTCGATCTTGTTCACCGCGACCACGATCGGCACCTCGGCCGCGCGCGCGTGTGAGATCGACTCCTTCGTCTGCGGCATGACACCGTCGTCCGCCGCGACGACGAGCACGGCGATATCGGTCACCTTCGCGCCGCGGGCGCGCATGGCGGTGAACGCCTCGTGGCCCGGCGTGTCGAGGAACGTGATCTTCCGGCCGTCGACGTCGACCTGATACGCGCCGATGTGCTGGGTGATCCCGCCGGCCTCCGTGGCGACGACGCGCGCGTTGCGGATCGCGTCGAGCAGCGTCGTCTTGCCGTGATCGACGTGGCCCATGATCGTCACCACCGGTGGCCGAGCCTTCAGCGCGTCCTCGGGATCGTCGAACGCCTCGGGCTCCTCCTCCTCGTCCGCGGCGTGCTTGATCGTGACTTCGCGGCCGACCTCCGCCGCGATGAGCTCGACCTCCTCGTCGCTCAGCGACTGGGTCGCCGTCCGCATCTGCCCGAGGCCCATGAGAATCTTGATGATGTTCGCCATCGGCGCACCCAGCGCCTGAGAGAGGTTCTGGACGCTGATGCCGGACTCGACCGAGACCGGGCCGGTCGGCGGCGGAGCCGGCGCGCGAGGCTCGCGCGGCCGACTGTCCTGGCGCGCCTGCCGCTGTTCGCGCGACGGACGCTGCCCTCCCTGATCGATGACGACGCGGCGGCGACGTCCACCGGCACCGCCGCCGCCGCCGCGGGGGCGGAGCGGGCGGTTTGGTCTGTTGCCTCCGTTAGCCATGGCCGTCACCAGTGTAAAGGCGACGCAGCTCCGGCCCTATGCGCAGCTGTTTTCTCAGGACGCGGGCAAACATCCCGCGCTCGGCCGCGCGTTCGAAACAGGCGAGGTTGCGGCACGTGTAGGCGCCGCGGCCGGGCTCTGTCCGGCCGGCGACGAGAACGCCTTCCCGAGCTGCGAAGCGGAGCAAATCGCGTTGCGGCGCCCTCCGGCCGCAGCCGGCACAGCGCCGCGCAGGCTCGGGTCCTACGACTCCTCCTCCGCCGGGGTCTCGGCTTCGATCGGAATCCCGTCGGTCTCGTCCTCTTCGGCCGCCATCTGAGGCTGTGGGACGACCGTGTCGAGGTCGACCTCGCCCTCGGCCTCGGCTACCGCAACCGCGCTTGGGCCGTGGGTCGCCGCGACGTCCGCCGGCGCCGCCGAGTCGATCGCGGGCACTTCGGGCTCGGGCAGCGACGGGCCGACGCTCTCCGCGTCCGGCTCCATCGTGTCCGCGAGCGCCTCGAGCTCGGGCTCCGCCTCGGTGACCACCGGCTCCTCGTCGTCGGAGTCGTGGAGCGCCAGCTCCTGGTGCGCCGGCACGCCGCAGTACTTCGAGCCGGGCAACGCGGCGTTCGGGCAGCGCTTGCCGTTGGAGAGGATCGCGCCACAGCGGCCGGAGTAGTCCTCCCCGCTCTCGCCGTCGCCGCCACCGAAGGCAGCCTCGGCCTCGGCCTGCGCGAACTCGGTATCGCTCTGGATGTCGATCTTCCAGCCGGTGAGGCGCGCGGCGAGGCGTGCGTTCATGCCCTCCTTGCCGATTGCGAGTGCGAGCTGATCGTCGGGGACGACCACCGTCGCCTCGCGCGCCTCGTCGTCGAGGTAGACCTCGCGCACGCGGGCCGGCGAGAGAGCCTTCGCGACGAACCGAGCCGGCTCCGGATTCCACGGGATGATGTCGATCTTCTCGCCGCGCAACTCGGAGACGACCATGCGCACGCGGGAACCGCGCGGGCCGACGCAGGCGCCGACCGGATCGACGCCCTGGGCGTGCGACTCGACGGCGATCTTCGAGCGGTAACCAGGCTCGCGGGCGACGCCGCGAATGTCGACGAGCCCATCGGCGATCTCCGGAACCTCGAGCTCGAACAGCGTCTTGATCAGCTCGGGATCGCGCCGCGAAAGGATGACCTGCGGGCCCTTCGTCCCGGAGCGCACCTCCGTGATGACGGCCTTGATCCGCGAGCCCTGCTCGTAGCGCTCGCCGTCGACCTGCTCTGAGCGCGGCAGCAGCGCCTCGACCTTGCCGAGATCGACGAGGACGTTGTTGCGGTCGCCGGCCTGCTGGACGATGCCGGTCACGACCTCGGTCACGCGGTCGATGTACTCGTCGTACATCATCCGCCGCTCCTCCTCGCGGATGCGTTGCAGGATGACCTGCTTTGCGGTCTGCGCGGCGATGCGGCCGAAGCCTTCCGGCGTCACGTCCTCGCGCACGACCTGCTCGGTCGGGACGTCGGACCAGTCGATGTCGAGATCGTCGTCGGAGATGAGCGTGTGCTGGCGCTCGCCGCTCTCCTCTTCGAGCTTCTCCAGTTCCTCGAGCTTTCGCTCGCGCGCCTCGTCGAGCAGTCGCTCCTCGATGTCCGAGGGAAGCTCGACCGAGAAGACGCGGAAGTCGCCGGTGTGGTCGTCCATCTCGACGGTCGCGTGGCGCGACGCGCCGGGCGTCTTCTTGTACGCCGCGAGCAGCGCGTCCTCGAGTGCCGCGACGAGCGCGCCCTCCTCGATTCCCTTGTCGCGCTCGATCTCGCGGACGGCCTCGATGATCTCCTGAGTCATGTCACGCTCCCTCATGGATGAGATTGGCCCGCACGATCTCGGCGTACGGGATCTCGGTTTCGGCGCCGTCCGAGGCGGCGACTGTCACGCTTTGCTCGCCGGCGGCGAGGACCTCCCCACGCAGCTTCCGGCCGGTGGTGCGAACTTTGACGCGGTGTCCCTGGGCGGCCGCGAAGTGCTCCTGGCGGCGCAGCGGCCGGTCGAGTCCCGGCGACGACACCTCGATGCCGTAGTCGCGGAGGTAGTCGCGCAGGAGGTCGGTGACCCGCGCGCAGAGCGCGTGGTCTACGCCGTCCGGATGGTCGACGTAGACGCAGAAGCGCGACGGCGTGAGCAACTCGACCGCGAGCACGTCGACGCCCGGCAGGTCGTGTTCGACCCGCGGCGCGATCTCGTCCCGAAGCTGGCGTTCCTTCTCGAATGTCGTCGGCATGTCCTTGATTACGCAGACTCCGCGTCCCTGTCACAAAAAATGGGCCCGCAGGCCCATTTCTCCAAACGGTGAAATGTGGTGCGGGGAGTGTAGCTAACGGGCCGTCGCAGCTGTGAGATGGCCGTCGACGCGGACGAGCCGGCCGGCGGAGACGAGCTCGTCCACGAGGTCGTCGGTCCAGTACCAGCGCCACGCGAACCAGCGCGAGAGCTCCCGCTCGGGAGCGACGACGGCTGCGCGGACGCCCGCGCAGACGAGGTCTCCGAGCGCATGCCGCTGGTCGTCGGTGTCTCGCCGCTTCGGGTGAACCTGATCCCAGCGGGCGAGGACGCTCGTGTGCCGATGAGGCTCCTCGTAGACGATCGACCGGGCGACGACAGCGCCGCAGCGCTCGAGCGGCGACCGGAGGCTCTTGAGCTCCTTCGGGGCGAGCGATAGCTCCGTCTGGAGATCTTCGAGTTCTGAGGGGCCGGCTTCGGCGAGGTGGTTCAGCATGCGGGCCCAGCCCTCGTCGGCCTCCACCATCCGCACGACCTCGGCCCGGCAGATCGGGTCGAGAAGCTCGGCAATCTCATCCGTGACGAGGAGGCTCTTGCCGCGATGAATCGCGAGGATCAGGAAGCCGCGTGCGCCGAGCTGACCGAACCAGGGGAACTTGGTCGCGGGCCATTGCCCGAAGCCCGGGCTGTCGCGCGCGTACGGCTCCTCGTGGCATGCCTCGAAAAGGCTCGGCAACGCCGAGTCCGCGGTTCGGGTGAGAAGGCCGCGGTCGCGGAGGAACGCCTCCGCCTCGTCGAGCGTCTCTAGCGCGCGGTCCGGCGTCAGGCGGCATTCGAACGCCCTCCGTTCCTGGAGCTCAGCAAGCCTCATGTGTCGAGGACGATCGTCACCGGACCGTCGTTCACGAGTTCGACCTCCATCTTCGCGCCGAACACCCCCGTCTCGACCGGCATCCCGAGGGCGCGCAGCTCCTCGCAGAACCGCTCGTAGAGTGGCTGGGCCTGGTCGGGCGGAGCTGCCTCGGCGAAGCTCGGCCGGTTTCCCTTCGCGGTGTCTGCGATGAGCGTGAACTGGGAGATGACGAGCGCCGCGCCGGCGACGTCGACGACCGAGCGGTCGAAACGGCCGTCGTCGTTCGGAAAGATCCGGAGCCGCGCGACCTTGCCCGCGAGCCGTGCCGCCTCGTCCTCCCCGTCCCCGCGAGCGATGCCGAGCAGCACGCAGACGCCGCGCCCGATCTCGCCGCCGGGCGTGGCCCGAGCCCGCGAGACGCGCTGCACCACCGCCCTCATGAGGCGAAGCTACTCGAGCTCGCGGATGCGGGCCCGGTACTGCTCCGATTCGGGCCGGAGCGAGCTCGCGAGCTTGTAGTGCCGGTTCGCCTCGGCGTCGCGTCCCTGCTTCTCGAGGCAGCGGCCGAGCGCGTAGTGCGCGTAGTCGTTGACGGGGGAGAGCTCCAGCAGCGTGCGGAACTCGGCCTCGGCCTCGCTCCAGCGCCGGATCCGGAAGTACGCGATCCCGAGCGCCTCGCGGATCGACGCCTTGTCCGGCTCCCGCCGTTTTGCCTTCTCGAGCGCAACCGTGGCCTGCGCGGGCATGCCCGCCTTCAGGTGGCGCCGGCCGCGCTGAAAGAGGCTGTACGTCGACTCGCTCATGCGATCCCGCTTCCCAGTGAAGCCGATGCGTCAACCGCGGGCGCCGGCCGCGCAAGCGAGCGAAGCGAGAAGAGGCCACGGAGCCGGTCCCATCGCGTGAGCTCGCGACGGACGTCGTCGAGGAGCGCGCGCAGCTCGCGGCGTGCCGTCGTCGCGGCGGGTAGGGCGGCGTACTCCGGCGCGAAGCGTGCAGCGGTGGCCGCAACGACGAACGGCGTGGGCTGCACCCCGAACTCGTATTGGACGAGCGCGCCGAGCTCGCGGAGCGTCGCACTTTGCGGCACGTCGATCCGTTGGTCGACGAGGAAGGCCACAAGCTCTTCGCGGCCGGCGGCGGCGACCTCACGGGGATCGCGGCGGACGCGGCGGCGCAGCCGGACTCCTGCCTTCGCCGCCACGATCCCGCCGGCGGCGGCAGCAAGGGCGAGCAGCAGGAGCAGCACCGGCAACGCGCGTTTGTCACGACCCCCGGTGCTCGCCGCCAGGACGTGTGACCCGCTGCTGCCGTGCGGCCCGCGGAGCCCGTTCTGGCGGCTCAGCTTGCCGGCGACTGCCGACGGCCGCCCGGAATCTGCGGTGCCGCGAAACGTCGGCGTCGCGGGCGGCGCGCCCGCGACAGACGTGCTCGACCCGGGAAGCGTCGGAACCCGGGCCGAGCCGGGCGCCGGGGGCGTCGGGTCGAACGGCAACCAGCCGTAGCCCTTGAACCAGACCTCGACCCAGGCATGAGCATCGCGGTCCGTGTAGAGCCAGGCGTGGCGGCTCGCGCTGTACGTCCCGCCGGCGAAGCCGACGGCGACGCGGGAAGGAATGCCGAGGTAGCGCAGCATCAGCGTCATCGCGCCGGCGAAGTACTGGCAGTAGCCCTCGCGGGTCAGGGTGACGAAGGTGACGAGCGGCGGCCAGACGACCGATGGGCCGTTCGAGTATCGGAACCCGCCGGAGACGAGGAACCATTTCTCGAGGCGAACGACCGCGTCGTATGGCGTGGGAGCGTGACCGGCCACCTCCTCGGCGAGCCGCTCGAGCGGCAGGTACTGATGGAGGCCCGGATTCGCCGCGATCAAGCCCTTGACGACGCTGGAGTGCTTTGGTGTGCCGAACGCGGGCATGGCAACGCCGCGGCCGACGTCGAGCAGGTCGCCGCCCGTCAACGCCGCCGGGTAATCGGGCGCCGAGTGCCGAAGCTCGGCCTCCGTCAGCCGCGGGCTGTAGCTCCACACCGTGTACCGGAAGCCTCGAGGGAGGACCTGGCCGACCGAGGCGAAGCCGCGCTCCGGCTCGGCGAGTGGCACCCTGCCTGCCGCGTAGCGGACCGGAATGCTGCCGCCGGCGAGGTGCGTATCGACGAGACCGTCGACCGTCACCACCTGTCGCGTCTCGTTCGGGAGGCGGAATGCGGCCGGAGGCTCGAGCGCATCAGCCGACCGGGGCAGCCCCTCCGACCAGGCGTCGTCGACGAAGTCATCGAGAACCGCAGCACGGAGATAGGACGGCTGCCGCGCTGATTGGACTTCGAGGACGACCGTGGGGCGGGCGGGGAATCTGAGGCCGGCGTATTGCGCGTTCCAGACGAAGCGGACGCCGACCCGGCCGGTTGCCGCGTGCGCCAGGTTCCAGGACTGCCAGTGCACGAGGCCGTGGCGCGCCGCTGCGGCGGACCCGACCGCGAGCGCCCCCACCGCTACGACCGCCGTCGCCGGCAGCGCGAGCGCCGGGACACGGCGCGAGCCGAGGCCGGCGAGCACGACAAGCACGGCGGCGAGGATCGCTGCTCCCATCCCGAGCCCGTGCGACGGCCCGAGGAGCGTCCCGGGCCAGCCGGCGCCCACGAGGATCGCAACGGCTACGGCCACCGGCTTCCGCTCCGCCGCGAGCAGTGCGGCGACCAGCGAGAAGCCGAAGAGGGCCGTGAGCACGAGGTCGCCCATCGCCGCATGGAGGCGCGGGTCGAACGGAAGGTGCGTGCTGTAGAAGTCCGCGAAACCGTTGCTGAATCGCGTACCGATGACCGAGAGGCCCTCTGCCGCATGCCAGGGCGGGAGGTCGACGCCGAAGGCGATCCACGCTGCCACCGGGGTGACAACGACAGCGCCGAGCAGGCGAAGCGACCGCCGTTGCAGTGCTGCCGGCGCGAGGGCCAGCGCGAGGAGCGCGAGCGGGCGCGAGAAGGAGACGATCGGTTCCTCGAGCCGCAGCCACGCCCACACGACGACGAAAAGCGCCGGCGCCGCGACACCGATCGTCCGGCTCGCGCTACGCATGCGCGCTTTTCCCGGCCGTCGCTCCTTCGAGCACCACGGCAAGGTCGTCCCCGCGACGCACGACAGCGATCGGCACTCCGGCGGCCTGCAGCCGAAGCAACGCAGGTTCCGGACGGGGAGGCCGTCCCGCGAAGCTCCCCGCCTCGACGTGGACGAGCGCCGCAGCCCGGCTGGTGAGCGCGCGCTCGAGCAGGCGGTTGACGAGTGCCTGCTCTATCCGGGAGGTGACGACGACCAGCTCGAGTGCGCGGCTGGCGGGGCTGGCGCCCGACTCGAGCAGCGCGGCCGCGGGACGGTGAGCATCGGGCTTCGCCGCGGCTAGGAGCTCGAGGGCGCGCTGCCACTCCGGGCCGTCCGAGGAGACGGCCTGCATCTCCCCGCCGGCAGTGTTCAGGGCCAGCACGCAGCGGCGGCCGCGCCGGATCTGTGCCAACAGGATGCTGCCGGCCACGCGGACGGCGGAGTCGAACGACGAGTCCGGCGGCGAGCCGACGACCACCGTCGCGTCGCCGTCGAGGAGCACTGCGACCTCGTCGCGCGGGGAATCCTCGAGCTCCTTCACCATCAGCGCGCCGCGCCGCGCGGTGGACGGCCAGTGCACGCGCCGCAGCGACTCGCCCTGCTGGTAGTCGCGAACGCTGTAGAGCTCGAAGCCGACCGGACGCCGCAGCAGCAGCCTGCGTCCGTGCTGCGGCCCGGCCCCACCGTCGAAGAAGAGGCGGTCGAGCTCTGTGAGGCGCGGGTAGACGACGAGCGCCTGCCGTTCCTCGAGAGCCAGTTCGGACTCGGCCAGGCCGAACGGATCTGTGATCGATAGACCGATCGGTGCGAAGCCGTGTCGTCCGCGCGGCACGTCGTGGAGGCGATACGAGCCGGCATGCCGGCTCCGTCCGCGCGCACGCAGCTCGACATCCCGCTCGGCGAGGTGCCCTGCACGCTCGCGGGCGACCACGCTGGGCAGCGGCACGCCGGGTTCGCGTTCGAGCACGAGCTCCACCGTGACGTCGCCGCGCTCGACCAGGTTCTCGTGCGGCCAATGACGGGTTACGCGCGGCTGCCGCAACGTGATCCGTACCCACGCGAGCGCCAGCAGCACCGCGAGAACGAGTCCCGCGGCCACGGGGTAGAGCGCGCGCGAGCCGAAGACGACGGCCGAGATCCAGCAGACGATTCCCAGCCCCAGTACCGCCCGACCCCGGGCGGTCATCAGACCGGAACCGGTGTGTGCGCGAGCGCGTCCGCGACGAGCTCGTCGGCGCCGAGTGCGGCCGAGCGAGCCTCCGGCGCGAGGATCAGCCGGTGGGAGAGCACCGGCACCGCGACCTCCTTCACGTCGTCGGGAGCCACGAACTCCCGCCCCTCCGCGAGTGCGCGGGCCTTGGCGACCCGAAGCAGCGCGATCCCGGCGCGCGGGCTGGCCCCGAGATAGACGCGCGAGTCGCCGCGCGTCTGGCGAAGGAGCGCGACGACGTAGCGGCCGACGCTCTCCTCGACGTAGATGCTGCGCGCGGCT
>DASSLB010000219.1:0-3093 GCA_035689945.1 Gaiellaceae bacterium
TGGCCGCTAGTCGTCTTCGGGCACGGGTTTGCGACGACGCCGTTCCGTTACGAGCGACTGCTGCGGGCCTGGGCCGCTGCGGGTTACCTGGTTGCTGCGCCGGTCTTCCCGCTCGGGAACGCGAATGCGCCTGGCGGGCCAGATGAGAGCGACATCGTGAACCAGCCTCGCGACATGAGTTTCGTCATCACCCAGCTGCTTGCGGCGAGCGCGTCGGCGGAGAGCCCGCTGCACGGCCTCGTCGACCGGGAGCGGATCGCCCTTGCGGGACAGTCGGACGGCGCAGAGACTGCGTTCGCTGCGGCGTACGAGCGCCCTTGGCACGACGTGCGGGTCCGGGCTGCCCTGATCCTGTCCGGGGCGCAGCTCGGCCACCACGTCCGGCTGGTGTCGCACACGGCGCCACTTCTCGCGGTCCAAGGAACCGCAGATCGAATCAATCCTGCGGTCTACTCGCTGGAGCTCTTCCGCGCGGTCGGCCGTCCGAAGTTCCTCCTGCTCCTCCGTGGTGCCGGTCATCTCGGCCCATATACAGGGGCGGGCTCTCGGCTAGCCGCGGTCGAACGCATCTCGATCGCGTTCCTCGACCATTACCTCGGCACCGGACCTCTCGGCGCGATCGCGCGAGCGGTGGCGCCCTTCCCGGCAGACACCTTGAGGAGCGATCCCTAGGCAAACTCGCGAGCCAAGAGGAGCGCCACGCCTCGTAATCTTCCAGGCATCAGGAGCGCAGCAACCGTCAAACGGCTGCCCCCACGGCTTGTCGGGCGAGTCCTGCGGCGGGCCGGTTCGCTGCTGCTCTGGGCCGGTGTGCTTGTCCTGGGCGCCTTCGGACTCGTCTTCTCGTTCGCGAACTACCCCTGGTTCGCGACTGCCGTCGTGCTCCTCATCGTCCTAGCGATTGGGTTTTCGGAGCGCAGGAGACGCATCGCGCAGGAGACCAGGAGGCGGAACCGCGCACGAAGCAGCGACCTCCGGAATGGATGACCGCCGCCGTTTCGCCGGAGCCGACTCAGGGGTCATTCGGAACACTGCGCAGGCTTGACTTGTACGTTTCGCGGCGGCCGGGAGTCGGCTTGGGCTGTATGTGGGCGTCCTGCACTCCTACCACGGTGTTTGCCGAAACCTTGGCATTCCTTGGCGCGCCCTTTGCGCCAACTGCCGTACCTTCGATGACGGAGCACGTCCTCATCACCGCGACCGTAGGAGTACCCGTCATGCGCGGCCTAGCGATCGGAATCGCCCTCGCACTGATCCTCGTCCTTGTCCCAGGCGGCCACTTCCTGCTCGTCCTGCTCATCCCGCTTGCGTTCGTCGCCCTCCTGATGTTCCGCACGACCTGGCAGCCGGTACCGACGACCTATCGCCCCGAAGCCAGACGACCAGGTCCGGCTGAACACCGATAACGCGGTGCCCCAGGACTACGCAGCTGCGACGTCGCCGAGCCGGTAACGGAGGTCGTTGAGCCGCTCGTGCCAGTCGTCGGAGAGCGCGGCAACGCATTTCATCGACCGGCATGCGAGCTCGATGAGGTCGGTGGGAGGGATGCCGTGCTCCTCGGCCCACGCGCGATCTTCCGGCGCGAGCTCGTCGCCCGGCTCGCCCGCCGTCGCCGCGACGAGCTCCGCCGCCCGTATCGCCGGTCCGGCCGACTCCTCGCTCGGCTCGTCGCATGCAGCGGCGAGCGTGTCGCGGAGTGAGTTCCAATCCATTACGGATCGAATTCCACCTGATCGAAGAAACGAAGCACCCTGTGTCCAGGCCGCACGCGATCCTGCAGCGTCCGTAGCTCGTCGTCGGACGCTTCGCCGAGCGCCCGCTTCACGGCGAGCCATGGCAGGTTGAAGTTCTCCTGGATCATCATCGTCGAGATCCGCGGGTTGATCTCGATCACCTTCTCGCCCATGAACTGGATGCTGAAGAACCACTCGAGCTCGAACTCACGGACGACGCGCTCCGACGCCTCGACGAGCTCCGGCGCGTCGAGCGTCTCGAAGTACATCCCGAGGCCGCAGCGCACAGCTTCACGCGTTCGTGTCGCCTGGAGGACGATCCGGCTGCCGTCCGCGATCCCGTCGACCGTCCGCTCGGGCTCGGTGAGGAACTCCATGACGAGGAGGTCGAGGCCGTCGTCCGGCAGGAGCTCGACCGCCTCCTCGAGCCGCATGGCGAGCGCACCCGGCCTCTCGTAGAGGAGCTGGTGCGTGCGGTCGACGGTCGGGTCGAGGACGCGGAAGCCACGCGAGCCGGAGGAGAAGGCGGGTTTGAAGCAGACCGGCCGGCCCGGGTAGCCGAGCTCGCGTGCCGCTGACTCGACGCCGGCCGCGCCGGTCACGCGGCGGAACTCGGGAGCGCCGGCGCCGATCCGGTGCAGCGCCTCGAATGTCTCGGCCTTGTCGTTCGAGCGTCGCTCCGCGTCAGCGCTGCACACCATGACCGGCACCGGGAACTCGTCGCGCCGAGGCGCGAGGTGGCGCAGGTCGTGCGACGACTCGGGCAGGACGACGTCGACGCCTTCCCGCTCGACGAGCGCGAGCAGCGCGTCGGGAAAGGACGGGTCGGCGCCCGGCGGGACGAGGTGGAACGCGTCACACACGTGGCGGCCGATCGCCCGCTCGGACATGTCCACACCGACCAGGCGAACGTCGCGTTCGCCGTTGTCCTTCAGCGCGCGCAGGAGCCGCGCCGCACCGGGCGCTCCGCAGGCGGTGACGAGGATCGTCGTCACGTTCGGGCGAGCACCCACTGGAACTTCGCCTTTCCTTCGGGCTCCTCGAAGACGACGACCTCGTCGCGCTCGAGCGTGAATCCCGCCTCGCGCACGAGCCGCGAGTTGACCTCCGCCGGGAAGCTCGAGAAGAACGTCGGCGCTCCGAGCCAGTTGCCCGTCCAGCCCTCCATGTCCGAGATGCCGAAGGCCGTCAGGAGCCAGCCGCCGTCCACGAGCCATCCCTGGATGCGCCCGAGCAGCGGCGCGAGGAGGTCGCGCGGAACGTGGTTGAAGACGTAGAACGAGGCGACGGCGTCGTACGAGGCAGCCGGCAGCTCGAGCTCGGTGAGGTCCGCGACGATGAAGCTCGCTTCCGGGATCGC
>DASSLB010000220.1:0-13650 GCA_035689945.1 Gaiellaceae bacterium
CAAGAAGTCCCGCAGTCGCCAAAAGGGCCCGCACCCGGCCACGGTAGCTCCGCCCTGTTAGGGCGTTGTCAGGGATTTCGTCCCGGCGGGTTGGTACCCTGGCCGTCTTGACGGAGCACGCAGCAGCCGAGCTGAGCGCCGACGACGTCCAGCGGCTGCTGGAGCTCGACCGGAAGTTCGGTCGGGAGGGATTCACCTTCGACGACGTGCTGCTCGTTCCGGCCTCCTCGCACGTCCTGCCGAACGACGTCTCGACCCGCGCCCGCCTCACGCCCTCGATCGACCTCGCGATCCCGATGGTGTCGGCCGCGATGGACACGGTGACCGAGGCGCGCCTTGCGATTGCGCTTGCGCGCGAGGGCGGGATCGGCGTCGTCCACCGCAATCTCTCGATCGAGGCGCAGGTCGCCGAGGTCGACAAGGTGAAGCGGTCGGAGTCGGGGATGATCGTCGAGCCGGTGACGCTGCCGCCCGACGCGCCCGTGCGAGCCGCGCTCGAGCTGATGGCGCGCTACAAGGTCTCGGGCGTCCCGATCACGGACCCGGACGGCGTCCTCGTGGGCATCCTCACGAACCGCGATCTCCGCTTCGAGAACGACGTCGCACAGCCGATCTCGGCGCTGATGACGTCGCGGAACCTCGTGACCGCGCCGGTCGGGACAACGTTGGCCGAGGCCGAGGAGATCCTGCACCGCAACAAGATCGAGAAGCTCCCGGTCGTCGACGCGGATGGACGGCTCCGCGGGCTGATCACGGTCAAGGACATCCAGAAGAAGATCGAGTTTCCCGACGCGACGAAGGACGATCAAGGTCGGCTGCGCGCAGCTGCCGCGGTCGGGGTCGGCCCCGACGCGCTCGAGCGCGCGCAGGGTCTCGTCGCCGCCGGCGCGGACGTGATCGTCGTCGACACGGCGCACGGCCACTCGCAGGGCGTGATCGAGATGGTGCGCCGGATCAAGGACGCGGTCTCGGTCGAGGTGGTCGCAGGCAACATCGCGACCGCCGAGGCGGCTCGCGCGCTTCTCGATGCAGGAGCGGACGCGCTGAAGGTCGGCGTCGGACCGGGCTCGATCTGCACGACGCGCGTGGTGGCGGGTGTCGGCGTCCCGCAGGTGAGCGCGATCCACGACGTCGCGAGCGTGGCGGCGTCCGACGGCGCGCCGGTCATCGCAGACGGTGGCCTCACATCCTCCGGCGACATCGCGAAGGCGATCGGCGCCGGCGCCGACGCGGTCATGGTCGGCTCGCTGCTCGCGGGCGTCGAGGAGTCGCCGGGCGACGTGATCCTCGTCCAGGGTGAGCGCTTCAAGGAGTACCGCGGCATGGGATCGCTCGGCGCGATGAAGGCGCGCGGCTTCTCCAAGGATCGCTACTTCCAGGGCGACGTCGAGGACGTCGAGAAGCTGATCCCGGAGGGGATCGAGGGGCGCACGGCCTACAAGGGCCCGCTCCAGCACGTCGTGCACCAGCTCGTCGGCGGCCTGCGGCAGGCGATGGGCTACTGCGGCGCCGCGACGATCGACGAGATGAAGCGCGCGCGGTTCGTCCGGATCACGGCGGCCGGCCTGCGCGAGTCGCACCCGCACGACGTGACGATCACGAAGGAGGCGCCGAACTATCGGCGCTGAGGAGGCACAGGTCGTCCCGTTCCCGGCCCGGGAGGACCGGCCTGTCCTCGTTCTCGACTGCGGTGGCCAGTACTCGCAGCTGATCGCGCGGCGGGTGCGCGAGTGCCGCGTCTACTCCGAGCTCGTCGGCCACACGATCACCCCCGAGGCCGTCCGCGCGCGGAACCCGTACGCGCTCGTCTTGAGCGGAGGCCCGTCGTCGGTCTACTCCGACGACGCGCCGCGCGTCGATCCGGCGCTGTTCGAGCTCGGCGTACCGACGCTCGGCATCTGTTACGGCGCGCAGCTGATGGCGCTCGAGCTCGGCGGCCGCGTCGACCGCACCGGCGTCTCCGAGTTCGGGCGAACGACGATGGAGGTGACGGAGTCGCACTTGCTCGCCGACACGCCCTCCGAGCAGACGGTCTGGATGTCGCATCGCGACACCGTCGTCGCGGCGCCCGAGGGAGCGCGGGTCGTGGCCAGCTCGCCGGCGACGCCGGTTGCCGCATTCGAGGCGCCCGAGCGCGGCCTCTACGGCGTCCAGTTCCATCCCGAGGTCGTGCATACGCCGCACGGGATGGACGTGCTCAAGAACTTCCTCTACCGGGCCGCCGATGCGCCGCCCGCGTGGACGCCGGCCGCCGTGATCGAGGAGCAGGTCGCACGCATCCGGGCGCAGGTCGGACGCGAACGCGTGCTGTGTGCGCTGTCGGGCGGCGTCGACTCTGCCGTGGCCGCGCTGCTCGTCCACAAGGCGGTCGGCGAGCAGCTGACGTGCGTCTTCGTCGACCACGGCCTGCTGCGCCGGGACGAGGCCGAGCAGGTGGTCGAGACGTTCGGCGAGCACTTCCACGTGCCACTCGTCCATGTGCAGGCGCAGGACCGCTTCCTCGAGCTGCTCAACGGTGTCGAGGAGCCGGAGGAGAAGCGCAAGATCATCGGCCGCGAGTTCATCCGCGTCTTCGAGGAGGAGGCGCGGAAGCTCGGTGACGTGCGCTGGCTCGTGCAGGGGACGCTCTACTCCGACGTGATCGAATCGGGCGGCACCGAGGGCGTCGCCGCCA
The DNA here is from genome assembly GCA_035689945.1 of Gaiellaceae bacterium. Taxonomy (GTDB): domain Bacteria; phylum Actinomycetota; class Thermoleophilia; order Gaiellales; family Gaiellaceae; genus Palsa-739. The sequence continues at coordinate 2,675 of DASSLB010000220.1, forward strand.
CGATCAAGTCCCACCACAATGTGGGCGGCCTTCCGGCGGACATGAAAATGCGTCTCGTCGAGCCGCTGCGGCTTCTCTTCAAGGACGAGGTGCGGCGGGTGGGGGAGGAGCTCGGGATGCCCGAGCGGATGGTGTGGCGCCAACCGTTTCCCGGCCCCGGCCTCGCGATCCGGATCATCGGCGCCGTTACCCCGGAACGGCTCGAGATCCTCCGCCAGGCCGACGCCGTGCTGCAGGAGGAAGTGCGGCGCGCCGGTCTATACGGCGAGCTGTGGCAGTCGTTCGCAGTGCTGCCGGCGGTGCGGTCTGTGGGCGTGCAGGGAGACGAGCGAACGTACGGCTATCCGATCGTGATCCGCGCGGTGACGAGCGACGACGCGATGACCGCCGACTGGGCGCGGCTCCCGTACGACCTCGTCGAGACGATCTCGGCGCGAATCGTGAACGAGATCCCGGGGGTCAACCGCGTGGTTCTCGACGTGACGTCGAAGCCGCCCGCGACGATCGAGTGGGAGTAGTAAGCAGGCTCACTCCGGACTAGGCTCTGTCCGATGGCGGTTTGCGCTTCCTGCGGACGCGAGAACCGCGAGGGTCGGAGATTCTGCGTCGGCTGCGGCCGGGCCCTCGCGGTCGAGCTCACCTGCCCGAACTGTGGGGCACCCTACGAGCCGGACGAGAGCTTCTGCGGCGAGTGCGGAACGGCGCTTGCCGGAGCGCCCCCGCCGCCGGAGCCTGCGCCGGTCGAGACAGCGGTCGCTGAGCGCCGGCTCGTGTCGGTGCTCTTCGCCGACCTTGTCGGCTTCACGACGCTTTCCGAGTCGCGCGATCCTGAGGAGGTGCGGGAGCTCCTTTCCCGCTATTTCGACACCTGCCGACGACTGATCGGCCTGTACGGCGGCGTGGTGGAGAAGTTCATCGGCGACGCGGTCATGGCGGTGTGGGGGACCCCGGTGGCGACCGAGGACGACGCCGAGCGAGCGGTCAGGACAGCTCTCGATCTCGTTGCGGCGGTGCAGGCCTTGGGCCAGGAGGTCGGCGCCGAGGGATTGCGAGCGCGCGCCGGAGTGATGACGGGCGAGGCCGCTGTGAACACAGCCGCAGTCGGCGAAGGAATGGTGGCGGGCGACCTCGTCAACACCGCTTCCCGCGTGCAGTCGGTCGCGGAGCCAGGATCGGTCTTCGTCGGCGAGGCGACGCGCCGGACCACCGAAGGAACAGTCGTCTACGAAGCGGCCGGGAGCTTCGAGCTCAAGGGCAAGGAGGGCGAGACGCCGCTGTGGCGGGCGTTACGCGTCGTCTCGGGCCGCGCTGGGTCGCTGAAATCCGAAGGCCTCGAGGCGCCTTTCGTGGGTCGCGAACGCGAGCTACGCCAGATCAAGGATCTGTTCCACGTGGCTGCCGAGGAGCAGCGCGCGCAGCTCGTGTCCGTGACGGGGATCGCCGGGATCGGCAAGTCCCGACTCGGCTGGGAGTTCTACAAGTACTTCGACGGGATCGTTCAGACCGTGTATTGGCATCGCGGCCGCTGTCTCGCGTATGGGGAGGGCGTGACCTACTGGGCGCTGGCGGACATGGTGCGGATGCGCTGTCGCATCGCGGAGGACGACCCGCAGGACGAGGCTCTACGGAAGCTGCAGGCGGCGCTCGACGAGCACCTGCTCGATCCGGAGGAGCGCCGGTTCGTCGAGCCGCGGCTGGCCCAGCTGCTTGCGCTCGGCGACGGCGCTGCGCACGATCGGCAAGACCTGTTCGCCGCCTGGCGGCTTTTCTTCGAGCGGCTGGCGGACACGTATCCGACGGTGCTCGCCTTCGAGGACATGCAGTGGGCGGACGCGAGCCTCTTGGACTTCGTCGAGTACCTGCTCGAGTGGTCGCGCGACAAGCCGTTGTTCGTGATCACGCTCGCACGTCCGGAGCTTCTGGACCGGCGGTCTACTTGGGGTGCCGGACATCGCAACTTCACCTCGCTCTACCTGGAACCTCTTTCGGAGCAGGCGATGCAGGAGTTGCTGGTCGGCCTGGTGCCTGGGTTGCCGCCGTCGCTGCGCTCGCAGATCCTCGCCCGCGCAGAAGGTGTGCCGCTGTACGCGGTCGAGACGGTGCGGATGCTGCTCGACCGCCGCTTGCTGGTCGAAGACGGATCCGCCTACAAGGTCGTGGGTGAGATCGAGACACTCGCGGTGCCGGAGACGCTGCACGCGCTCATCGCAGCCCGCCTCGACGGACTGTCGCCCGAAGAGCGGCGGCTGATCGGTGACGCGGCCGTGCTCGGCAAGACCTTCACGCCACAGGCGCTCGCCGCGCTCAGCGGCCTCGAGGTCGGCCGCCTCGAGGAACTGCTTTCCGGCCTGGTGCGGCGGGAAGTGCTCGGACTGCAATCCGACCCGCGTTCCCCCGAGCAGGGCCAGTACACCTTCCTGCAGGACCTGCTCCGGCTCGTTGCCTACGAGACCCTGCCGAGACGAGACCGGCGGGAGAAGCACCTCGCCGCCGCCGAGCATCTCTCGGCGACGCTCGGCGACGACGAGGTCGCCGAAGTCATTGCATCCCACCTGCTCGATGGCTTCCGGCTCGATCCCGACGCGGATGCCAGCGGCGCCATGCGCCGAAACGCGCACGAGGCGCTCGCGCGGGCGGGCGCGCGGGCTGCCTCGCTCGGCGCCTCGACGGAGGCTCAGCGCTACTACGAGCAGGCAGCGGAGCTCGCCGTCGATTCGCAGGATCAGGCTGCCGCCTTGTCGCTCGCCGGTGAGATGGCGTTGGCAGGAGGTGATGTGGAACGGGCTTCCGGCCTCCTCGAACAGGCGATCAGCCTCTACGAGGCAGCGGGCGATACGCATGCGGCTGCTCGCGTCTCCAGCATGATCGGTCTGGCAGACCAACGCCTCGGACAGAACCAGCGGGCGATCGAACGGATGGAGCAGGCATATGCGGTAATCGGCGACGACGATCCGGACTCCGACCTCGCTCTCCTGGTCAACCGCCTCGGGACAGCTCATTTCTTCATCGGCAACCGTGAGCGCGCGGCGGAACTGATCGAGCGCGGGCTCGACGTGGCAGAAGCGCTGCAGCTTCCGGAGCACCTCGCCCGCGGTTGGATGGCCAGGGCGATTCTCATCGGACCACGGCGCCCCGAAGAGGCCCGCGCCCTCCTTCAGCTGGCGCTCGATACGAATCTCGCGAATGAGCAGTTTCAGAGCGCGACCGTGGTCACCGCGAACCTCTCGGACCTCAATCTGCAGCGGGACCGTTATGCCGACTCCCTCACACTCCTCGAACGCGCACTGGAGCTCGCGCGACGGATCGGCGACCGCTCGAACGAGTGGTACGCCCTCGCCGACATGACGTACACGCTCACCATGCTCGGGCGGTGGGACGAGGCGCTCGCGCGCCTGGCGGAAATTCCGGACGAACAGCTCGGAGCGAGCGCCCAGCCGAGCAGTGTGCTGAACGGTCCGCTCGAGATCCACGTCCACCGCGGTCGGCTTGACGAGGCGCGCGCGCTCCTCGTTCGCTTCGAGGAGTTCGGACGGTCCGATGACTTGCAGATGCAAGGCGTCTACCAAGCGGCCGTTGCCGCCGTGCGCCTCGCCGAGGGCGACCACCGGGGAGCGCTCGCGGCTGCCGAGCTTGCGTTCGCCACCCAGGAAGCCCACGGTATCGGCTTCCAGGGCGCGAAGCTGGGCTTTCTGCATGCGCTGGAAGCACTCCACGCGCTCGGGGACGGAGCCAGGGCGAGCGCGCTGCTCGAGATCGTCGAGGCGCTTCCGCCCGGTCAACGACCGCCTCTGCTCGAGGCAGCCGCCGACAGGTTCCGTGCCCATCTCGCCGGCGAAGAACCCGGCGCCGACCGCCATTTCACGGCTGCAGCCGCTCAGCTTCGCGCTCTCAGGCTTCTGTTCCACCTCGCGGTCGTCCAGCTCGAGCACGGCGCGTGGCTCACGGCTCGCGGACGGCCGGACGACGCGCAACCGCTGCTGGCAGAAGCACGCGAGACGTTCGAGTACGTCGAGGCGACGCCGTGGCTCAAGCGCGTCGATGCAGTCGCGCCGGGAGCTCCGGCCGAAGTCCTTGCCTGACCTCTACGCCCTCGCGCACGACGAGGTCGTGAGATGGAACCGCTGGAGCTCGTAGGTCGCATGGCCCGGGCCCGAATCGGCCGGACCTACAACCAGTACGCGGAATCGCCACTCCTCCGGGCGAGGCTGATCGCCTACCTCTCGGCTCACGCAAGCGCTCGGGTCGTGCTCGTTGGCGAGGCGGCCGGCTACCGCGGTGCGCGGGTCAGCGGGATTCCGTTCACGTCGGAGCGGCAGCTCACCGGTTCCGGTCCGGCGGAGGCGACGGCGACGATCGTCCACCGCGTGCTGGCACAGCTCGGAGTCGCGGACGACGTGCTGCTCTGGAACGTCGTGCCGACGCATCCCGGCAGCGAGACATCGAACCGTCGGCCGACACGGGCTGAGATCGAGGCCGCCGTACCGTTCCTAGCCGAGCTGACCCGCGGCCGCACGCCGATCGCCGTCGGGCGGCTTGCCGCTGCTGTTCTCGAAGCCCCCTATGTTCGCCATCCATCCCACGGCGGAGCGGCCGCTTTCGAGGCGGGATTGGGGCGCGCATTCGCTACAATCGGCCGCCGGCGGGCAGGTGTCCGCCTCTTTCTATGAAGACCTACAGCGCCAAGCCGGGAGAAGTCACGCGCGAGTGGTATCTCGTCGACGCCGAGGGAAAGACCCTCGGGCGGCTCGCGACACAGATCGCCGACACGCTCCGCGGCAAGCAGAAGCCGCAATACACACCTCACGTGGACACCGGCGACTTCGTGATCGTTGTGAACGCCGAGAAGATCCAGGTCACGGGGAACAAGCTGGATCAGAAGCGGTACTACCGCCACTCGGGCTATCCGGGTGGTCTGCGCAGCCGGACGCTTCGCGAACAGCTCGAGCGCCGGCCCACCGAGGTGCTGCGCGTCGCCGTCAAGGGGATGCTCCCGAAGAACCGGCTCGCGCGCCAGCAGCTCACCAAGCTCAAGATCTACGCCGGGCCCGAGCATCCGCACGAGGCACAGAACCCGCGTCCCCTGGAGCCCGCCTCGTGAGCGAGCTCGCCCAGTACCGCGGCACAGGCAAGCGCAAGACCTCGGTCGCACGCGTGATCCTGCGGCCGGGCGACGGCTCGACATGGGTCAACGGCCGCACGCTCGAGGACTACTTCCCCCGCTCGGTCTGGCAGACGATCGCCGTCTCGCCGCTCAAGGTCGCCGGCGTCGAGGGCCAGTACGACCTGCGTGTCCGCGTTCACGGTGGTGGCCTCACCGGACAGGCCGGAGCGGTGCGGCACGGAATCGCCCGCGCGCTGGTCGAGGCGAACCCGGAGCTGCGCATCCCGCTCAAGCGCGAGGGCTTCCTCACGCGCGACGCGCGTCAGGTCGAGCGCAAGAAGGCGGGGCTGCACAAGGCGCGCAAGGCGCCGCAGTTCTCGAAGCGCTAGCCTCCCGCGCCGTGGCGCGGCAGTACTTCGGCACCGACGGCGTCCGGGGCGTCGTGGGCGAGACGCTCACTATCGAGCTCGTGGAGCGGCTGGGCAAGGCGGCGGCGCTCTGGTGCGGCCGGGGACGCGTTTTCGTCGGGCGCGACACGCGCGGCAGCGGCCCCGAGCTCGAGGAGGCGTTCGCGAGAGGCGTAGCTTCGGCAGGGGCGACTGCAGTACTCGCCGGCGTCCTCCCGACACCCGCGGTCGCGTTGCTCCGGCTAGATCTCGGGGTCGTCATCTCCGCCTCCCACAACCCGCCGGAGTACAACGGCGTCAAGTTCTTCGACCGCGAGGGCCGCAAGCTGACGGACCCTGCCGAGGAGGAGATCGAGGGCCTTCTCGACGCTCCGGCGCAGGGTGGCGGCGAGATCGACCGCGTCGCGGTCGCGGCCGACAGCTACCTCGACCACGTGCTCGACCGCTTCGGAACCGACCTGAGCGGCCTCAGCATCGCCGTCGATTGCGCGAACGGCGCCTACGCGAACCTCGCGCCGCAGGCGTTCGAGCGACTCGGCGCCGAGGTGACGGCGATCGGGAACGCGCCCGACGGGACGAACATCAATGTCGGCTGCGGGGCGACCGACCTCCACGCGCTGGCCGACCTTGTCCGCAACGGCCGGCTCGACCTCGGGATCGCCTTCGACGGAGACGGGGACCGGATGCTCGCGGTCGACGAGCGCGGAGAGCCGGTCGACGGAGACCAGATCCTCGCCGTGCTCGCGCTCGACCTCGGCGTCGAGGGAGTCGCGGTCACGACGATGACGAACCTCGGCTTCCACCGGCTGATGGAGGAGCGAGGCATCCGCGTCGTCGTCGCCGACGTCGGCGACCGCTACGTGCTCGAGTCGCTCCGCCGCGAGGGGCTGCGCCTCGGGGGTGAGCAGTCCGGCCACCTGATCTGGCTCGACGGCCATGTGACCGGGGACGGTCTGGTCGCCGGGCTTCTCCTTTGCAAGGCGCTTCGAGGGAGGGCTCTGTCCGAAGCCGTCGCGGTGATGCCTCGCTTCCCGCAGGTCATGCGGAACCTCCCGCGCAGCGGTCGAGGACCGTTGCCCCAGAACCTCCTCGAGGCGGTCGAATGCGTCAACGCCGAGCTCGGCGGCTCGGGCCGCGTCGTCGTCCGCCCGTCCGGCACCGAACCGGTCGTCCGCGTGCTGACGGAGGCCGAAACGCAGGAGGATGCAGAAGGCCTCTGTGCTAGGATCGCCGCCCTGGTGACAGACAAGCTCGGCTGACCTGTCCGCGGCGCTGCGATCGGGTCGTCAGCCGGGCTTTTTGCGTTTTCAGAAAGCGTTTTTCAGGCCGTTGGGGAAAGGAGCGGACGTGTGCGGAATCATCGGATACGTCGGATCGCGTGAAGCGAAGCCGCTGTTGCTCGAGGGACTGCGCCGGCTCGAGTACCGCGGCTACGACTCCGCGGGGATCGCGCTCCGCGAGGACGACAGCCTCGAGTACGTCCGGGCCGTCGGCAATCTGAGCAACCTCGTCGAGGCCGCTGGTCCGAACGGCTCCCATTCGCACCATGGGCTCGGCCATACGCGCTGGGCGACGCACGGTGGTGTAACCGAGCAGAACGCCCACCCGCTCACCGGGTGCGAGCCGGGTCGGCTCGCGATCGTCCTCAACGGGATCATCGAGAACTACGTCGAGCTGCGCGAGCAGCTCACCGAGCGCGGCCACACGCTCACGTCCGAGACGGACGCCGAGGTCGTCGTCCACCTCCTCGAAGAGGCGTACGAGGGCGACCTCGCACAGGCGCTCTCGCGCGTCTACCCGCAGCTCGAAGGCCACTTCTCGATCGTGGCCATTCACCACGACCAGCCCGACGTCCTCGTCGGTGTCCGCCACCAGACGCCGCTCGTGATCGGCCTCGGCGACGGTGAGAATTTCCTCGCGTCCTCGATCGCCGCCTTCCTCAGCGAGACGCGCACCGTGATCCACCCGCACGACGGAGAGGTGGTCGAGATGACGCCCGGTGGCGTCCGCTTCTTCTCCGACGGCGCGGAGATCGAAGCGCCGGAGCCGCAGGAGGTCGACTGGGACGACGAGAGCGCCGAGAAGGGCGGCTACGAGACCTTCATGCTCAAGGAGATCTGGGAGCAGCCGGACGCCGTAGCCGAGACGATCGGCGACCGCGTGCGTGGCCACCGGCTCGTACTCGACGCGCTTGCCCTCAGCGAGCTCGAGATCCGCAATTTGCGCCGCATCGTGATCGTCGCTTGCGGCACGGCCTACCACGCCGGCGTCGTCGGCCGCTACATCCTCGAGGAGTGGGCGCGGGTACCGGTCGAGCCCGACATCGCGAGCGAATGGATCTACCGCAACCCCGTGCTCTCGAAGGACACGCTCGTGATCGGCATGTCGCAGTCCGGGGAGACGCGTGACACCGTCAATGCCGTGAAGCTCGCCCGCGAGAGCGGCGCGCGGACGCTCGCGATCACGAACCTCATGGGGACGCAGATCACGCGCGAGGCCGAGGCGACGCTCTACACGCGTTGCGGCATGGAGGTTGCGGTTGCGGCCTCGAAGACCTTCACCGCCCAGGTCGCGTTGCTCAGCCTGCTCGCGCTCAAGCTCGCCATGATCCGGCGGACGCTGCCGCCCGCGGAGATCGATTTCATCCTCGACCGCCTGCACGAGCTGCCCGAGAAGATGCAGGAGTTCCTCGACGGCGACCACCCGATCGAGTCGATCGCCCAGCGTTTTCACGATAAGCCGTTCTTCCTCTTTCTCGGCCGTCACATAGGCCTGCCGGTCGCGCTCGAGGGCGCGCTCAAGCTGAAGGAGCTCTCGTACATCCCGACCGAGGCGTACTCGGCCGGTGAGATGAAACACGGGCCGATCGCGCTGCTCGCCGAGGGGACGCCCGTCGTCGTCGTCGCGACGAACATCCACGTCTACGACAAGATCGTCTCGAACATCCAGGAGACGCGGGCCCGCGGAGCGCACGTGATCGCGATCGCGACCGACGGCAACGAGGACATCCAGCATCACGCCGACGACGTGATCTACGTGCCGCGAACGCCCAACTTCCTCCAGGCGTCGCTCGCCGTGCTCCCGCTGCAGCTCCTCGCCTACCGGATCGCGCGGCTGCGCGGTCTCAACGTCGACCAACCGAGGAACCTGGCGAAGACCGTCACGGTGGAGTAGAACCTCCACCATGGGCTTGACCGAGCGCCTCGCACGCGCCGCCGCAGCGCGTCCGCGTCGGACGCTCGCGCTCTGGGGCGTCGCGGTCCTGGTCGCGCTCGCGCTCATCGCGACCTCGCTCCATGGGCTGAGCTCGCAGGGAAATGTCGTCGGCAACCCGGAGTCGACGAAAGCGAAGGACACGATCGAGCGGGCGTTTCCCGGAGTCGTTGCGAGCGAGAAGCAGGACGTGGTCGTCGTGAGCTCTAGCCGCTACACGATCGATTCGCCCCAGTTCCGCGCGTTCGGCAAGGGCCTCGCGGCCGCACTTCGTGCGACGGGACAGGTGAGCGACGCGCGGCGTGTCGCCGTCTCGCTCGACCGGCATTCGGCCCTCGTCTCGATCCACATCCGCAGCGATTCCGGCGCGGGTCCTGTCGAGAAGGCCGTGGAGAAAGTGAACGGCGGCGCGTTCGCTGTCGGCATCACCGGCTACCACTCGACCGGCTACGACTTCGGCAAGCAGTCGCAGACGGACCTCGAGAAGGGCGAGCTCGCCTTCGGCCTGCCGGCCGCGCTCGTCGTCCTCGTGCTCGTCTTCGGCGCGCTCATCGCCGGACTCGTGCCGGTGCTGATGGCGATCCTTTCGATCGTCGTCGCGCTCGGGCTTGTCGCGCTGATCTCGCTCGGCTTCTCACTCTCGGTCTTCATCGTGAACATGCTCACGGGGATGGGGCTGGCGCTCGGGATCGACTACTCGCTCTTCGTCGTGTCCCGTTACCGAGAGGAGCGGATACACGGGCTGGCGAAGGAGGAAGCGATTGCGCACGCCGGCGCCACCGCAAGCCGCGCCGTGCTGTTCAGCGGCAGCACATTCGTCATCGCGCTCGTCGGGATGTTCATCGTCCCGACCTCGATCATGCGGAGCCTGGCGCTCGGGGCAATCCTCGTCGGCATCGTGTCGGTCGCGGCTGCGCTGACGCTGCTTCCGGCGCTATTGAGCATGGTTGGCGACCGCGTCAACGCGCTGCGGGTGCCGATCCTCGGCCGGAACCTCGGTCGCGCGGACGCCGCCGAGGGCCGCTTCTGGCGGCGAATCGTCGAGCTTGTGCTACGCCGCCCGGCCTTGTCCCTTGCCTTGGCCGTCGCGGCGATGCTCGCCGCCGCCTCGCCGATCTTCGGCCTGCACATCGGCGCGAATGGCGTCAGCACCTTGCCGTCCAGCCTGCCCTCGAAGCAAGGCTACGACCTGCTTCAGCGCTCCTTCCCCGTACAGAACCCCGAGCCGGTGCGCATCGTCGCCGTCGGCGGCGACGCGGCGGCCGTGCATCGCGATCTCGTACGACTCGACCGGCGGCTCGCCGCCGAAGGGAGCTTTGGATCGGGGACGATCCAGACGTCCGCTCCTGAGGGCGTCGCGCTCCTCACCTCGCCGGTTCGTGGAGACCCTGTAGGAGGCGCGGCCGTGAAGGCGGTGCGCGACCTCCGCGCGAACGTCATCCCGTCGATCTTCGACGGCAGCGGCGCGCAGGTCTACGTGGGCGGTGCGACGGCTGAGAACGTCGACTACTTCGACGCGGTGACGAACCCGACCCCGTACGTCCTCCTCTTCGTGCTCGGGCTCAGCTTCGTGCTGCTCACGGTCGCATTCCGCTCGATCGTGGTCGCGCTCGTCTCCGTCCTGCTCAACCTGCTTTCGGTCGGCGCGGCCTACGGCCTGTTGACGCTCGTCTTCCTCTACGGCGACGGTGCCGGCCTGTTCGGCTTCCAGCACACGCACGTGGTGGACGCGTGGGTGCCGCTGTTCCTGTTCTCGGTGCTGTTCGGGCTCTCGATGGACTACCAGGTGTTCCTGATGAGCCGGATCAAGGAGCGGTACGACGCCTCGGGATCGACGCATGACGCGGTCAGCGGAGGTGTTGCGTCGACGGCGCGGATCATCACCGGCGCGGCGCTGATCATCGTCGTCGTCTTCGCCGGCTTCGCGGCCGGGAAGCTCGTGATGTTCCAGCAGATGGGGTTCGGTGTCGCGGTCGCGCTACTCCTCGACGCAACTGTGATTCGCTCCGTCGTCCTCCCGGCCATGCTCGGCCTCCTCGACCGGCGGAGCTGGTATCTGCCGCCCTGGCTCGACTGGCTTCCCCACGTCGAGGTCGAGCGTCCGGCTGCGACGCAGCCTTAGGCGAAGAGCCCGCTAGTCGAGCTCGCGTCGCAGGCGTTTCGTCTCGGAGCGGCGCTTCTTCTGCTCGAGACGGCGCTCGCGTGCAGCCGCGGTCGGGTTCGTCGGAACGCGCTTGCGCTCCACGCGGAGCGCT
>DASSLB010000221.1:0-2175 GCA_035689945.1 Gaiellaceae bacterium
TCCTCGTCGGTCGCGGTCCGGTACTCGGCTCGTCCGCTGTCGCGCAGGAAGGCGTGCTCCGGGCCGACGCCGGGATAGTCGAGGCCGGCCGAGATCGAGTGCGCATCCTCGATCTGGCCGTCCTCGTCGGCGAGCACCGACGAGCGCGCACCGTGGAGCACGGCGGGGCGGCCGCTCCCGAGCGAGGCGGCACCCGCCGCCTCTACACCTACCAGCCGGACGTCCTCGTCGGCAAGGAAGCCGTGGAAGATCCCGATCGCGTTCGAGCCGCCGCCGACGCATGCGACTACCGCCTCGGGGAGCCGCTTCTCGACCGCCAGGATCTGCTCCCGTGCCTCTCGGCCGATCACGGACTGCAGCTCCGCCACGAGCTCGGGATACGGCGCCGGCCCTACGCACGAGCCGATGAGGTAGTGCGTCGTCTCGACGTTCGTGATCCAGTCGCGGATCGCCTCACTCGTCGCCTCCTTCAGCGTCTTCGTGCCGAAGTCGACGGCCCGCACCTCGGCGCCGAGCAGGCCCATCCGCTGGACGTTGGGACGCTGGCGGCGCATGTCCTCCTCGCCCATGTAGACGACGCACTCGAAGCCGAAGCGTGCGCAGACCGTCGCGGTGGCGACGCCGTGCTGCCCGGCTCCCGTCTCGGCGACGATGCGTCGCTTGCCGAGTCGTCGCGCGAGCACTGCCTGGCCGAGCGCGTTGTTGAGCTTGTGCGCGCCGGTGTGGAGGAGGTCCTCGCGCTTGAGGTAGATGCGCTTGCCCGGGGCGAAGCGCTCCGCGAGCGTCAGCGGGGTCGGCCGCCCGGCGTACGTCGTCAGGAGGTCGTGGAACTCGGTCCGGAACGAGTCGTCGGTGAGGGCGTCGCGCCAGCCGCGTTCGAGCTCGTCCAGCGCTGGGATCAGTGTCTCGGGGACGTAGCGCCCGCCGTAGTCGCCGAAGTCGCTCATGCGCGCGCCTCCTGCACGAAGGCTCGCACCTTCTCGTGATCCTTGACGCCCGGAGCGGACTCGAGTTGCGACGCCGCGTCCACCGCCCACGGGTGCACGGCGCTGATGGCCGCGCGCACGTTGTCCGGTCCGAGGCGACCCGCAAGCACGAGGCGATCATCGCCTCGCGCGTTGCTCCAGTGGTCGGGATCCCCGCCTTCGTGGCTGGAAGCGCCGCCGGCCAAGCCGGCGTCGCCCGGCCAATAAGGTTCCGGGCCGCCTTCGGCGTCCCGCCAGGGCAGGTCGGCGACCCGCGCGACCGGCCGTCCGTCGCGAAGCAGAACGGCGTCGCGCCCGCGCACCTTTCCTTCCTCGCGCGCGTAGAGCTGGACGAGGTTCGCGCCGCGTTCCTCGGGCTCGCCGACGAAGACGGCGACGCTGAGCACGGTCTCCGGCACGTCGAGGACACCGGACGCTCGGCGCGGCGAGCCCTCCGCGAAGATGAAGCCGCACAGGTCGGCGCCGGCCTCGACCGCGGCGTCGACGTCCTCCTGCCGCGTCAGGCCGCAGACCTTGACCAGCGGCCGCGAGAGGAGCTCGCGCAGCTTCGCTTCGGGATCGTCCGCCCGCATCAGCGACGTGCCGACGAGAACGGCGTTCGCGCCGGCGAGCTCGGCCGCGGCTGCCTGCGCGCGCGTGTTGATCGCGCTCTCTGCGACGACGACCCGGTCACGGGGCGCCCTTGCGACCAGTTCCAGCTGGGCGCTGCGGTCGATGCGGAACGTCCCGAGGTCGCGCGCGTTGACTCCGATCACGCGAGCGTCGAGGCGCGCCGCGCGCTCGAGCTCGTCCTCGTCGTGAGCCTCTACCAGCGTGTCGAGGCCCAGCTCCTCCGCAGCGGCAATGAGTTGCGCGGCGGTCGGGTCGTCGAGGTCTCGGAGGATGAGCAATGCGGCGTCGGCACCCGCATCCCTCACGTCGCGCAGGTGCTCCTCGGTCGAGAAGAAGCCCTTCGCGAGCAGCGGCACGCTGGTCGACGCGCGCGCAGCACGGAGGTCGTCGAGCGAGCCCGCGAATGCGGCATCGACGAGGACGGAGACGGCGCGCGCCCTTCCCGTCGCGTAGGCCGGGACGACGTCCTCGATCCGCGCCGCGGGGCTGATGTCCCCGGCCGAGGGCGAGCGCCGTTTGAACTCCGCGATCGCGCCGAAGCCCGGCTGCGCGAGAGCGTCCGCGAATCTCATGAGCG
>DASSLB010000222.1:0-2421 GCA_035689945.1 Gaiellaceae bacterium
CTGCGCGCGCGCCTCTACGAGCGCGAGCTCGAGCGGCAGCGCGCGGAGCTCGACGCGACCCGCCGCTCGCAGATCGGCTCGGGCGAGCGCGCGGAGAAGATTCGCACCTACAACTTCCCCGAGAACCGGCTGACCGACCACCGGGTCAAGCTCACGGTCCATCAGCTCGACCGGATTCTCCAGGGCGAGCTCGACGAGTTCACCGAAGCGCTGGCGACCGACGACCGGCGCCGGGCGCTCGGAGAGTGACTGCCCGGGAAGCGCTCGCCGAGGCTGAGCGCAGGCTCGCCGCGGCCGGCATCGAGACGCCGCGGGTCGATGCCGAGTGGCTCGTCGCGCACCTGCTTGGAACGACGCGCTCCGGGCTCGCGGCGCGTCTCGACAACTTCGTGGACGGGCTGGAGCCACTCCTCGTCCGGCGCGAACGACGGGAGCCGCTCGCGTACGTCCTCGGTGAGTGGGGCTTCAGGCGGCTGACGCTGAAGACGGACTCCCGCGCCCTTGTGCCGCGGCCCGAGACCGAGACGCTTGTCGAGCGCGCGCTCGCGCTCGCGGAGGGAATCGAACGGCCGCGGATTCTCGACGTCGGCGTGGGCTCCGGTGCGATCGCGCTCGCCCTGAAGGACGAGCGGCCCGACGCGGTGGTGACCGGCGTCGACGTCTCGGCCGACGCGCTCGCGCTCGCGCGCGAGAACGCCGAGCAGCTGGGGTTCGCGGTCGAGCTGCGGCACGGGGAGGGTGCCGCGGTGGCGGCCGAGGGCTGGGACCTCGTCGTCGCGAATCCTCCCTACGTCGAAAGCGCCGAGGAGCTTCACTCGGAGTTGCGCTGGGAGCCGGAGGTCGCTCTCCTGGGCCAGGGCGAGCACGAGCGGCTCGCGCGCTCGGCCAAGGCGAGGTTCGTCGTCCTCGAGACCGGGGACGGCCAGGCGCCCGAGGTGGCGGCGATGCTGCAGCGGCTCGGCTACGTCGATGTTGCGGTGACCGCCGACCTCACCGGCCGCGATAGGGTCGTCGAGGGGACGCGACCGTGATCGACATCTTCACCACGCCCGAGGGGCTCACCCTCTCGTATGAACGCCGCGGGAGCGGGCCGCTCCTTGTGTGCCACCCGGGCGGCCCGGGGTGCTCCGCCGCCGAATTCCGCGACTTCGCCGGCCTCGACGACACGTTCGAGCTCGTGCTCCTCAGCCCGCGCGGCTCAGCCGGCTCGGACCCTGCCGACGACTACTCGCTCGCGGCATACGCCGCCGACGTCGAGGCGTTGCGTATGCATCTCGGCGTCGAGCAGCTCGACCTGCTCGGCTTCTCGCACGGCGGCATGGTTGCGATGGCGTACGCGGCCGAGTTCAAGCCGCGGGTCAGGCGACTCGTCCTCGCCGGGACGCTCGCCGTCTGGGGCGACGAGGCTCAGGCCGCGATGGAGCGCGGGATCGAGGCGCGCCGCGGCGAGCCGTGGTTCGCGGAGGCGCAGCGGGCGATCGAGGAGGAGCAGGCGGCGGAGTTCTCATCCGTGGACGAGCTCAGCGCGAACACGCAGCGGCAGGCCCCGCTCTACTTCCACCGCTGGGAGGGCAACGAGCGGATCGGGCGCGAGCTCTTCGCGGATTTCGCTCACTCGGAGCCACTCCACCAGTTCAACACCGCCGAGTTCCCGACGCTCGACCTCCGGCCCGAGCTGCGCGCGATCGTGGCCCCGACGCTGGTCGTATCCGGCGAAGACGACATGATCGCCGGCCCAGTCTGCGGCGAGGCGATCGTCCGCGAGCTCTCCGACGGGCGACTGGTCACGATCCCGGACACGGGCCACTTCCTCTACGTCGAGCAGCCCGACGTGTTCCGCGCGGCCCTGACCGAGTTCCTGCTGTGAGCGAGCAGGCCGTCGCCGCCCTGCGCGCCGGCCACGGGGTGATCCTCCCGACGGACACCGTGTACGGGCTCTGCGCGCTGCCGGTGCACGAGGACGTCCTCTTTCAGCTCAAAGGTCGCGACCGCTCGAAGCCAGTTGCGCTGCTCGCCGCGGACGTGGACTCGCTGCTTGCGGCCGAGCCCGGTCTCGACCGGTCTGTCCTCGAGCAGTACCTGCCGGGGCCGTACACGCTCGTGTTCGGCGACGTTGGCGTGCGCGTCCCGATCCTCCCGCCGGCCGCCGCCGAGGTCGTCCGCGAGGTCGGCGTCGTCGCCGCGACGAGCGCAAATCTCGCCGGCGCGCCAGACCCGCGCCGCATCGAGGACATCGCGGAGGAGATCCGCTCCGCGTGCGGGGCGATCGTGGACGCAGGGGAGCTTCCGGGCATCCCGTCGACGGTGATCGATCTCACGAGCGGCGAGCCGCGTGTCCTTCGGGAGGGCGCCGGCCCGCTTCCCGAGTAGCATCAAGCCGTGGCGACCACCCAGGCGACCTTCCAGGAGCTGAGGCACGCA
>DASSLB010000223.1:0-4241 GCA_035689945.1 Gaiellaceae bacterium
GCATCGAGGGCTCGCAGCAGCAGCCGGGCCTCTCCGCGGCGCTCTCGAAGGTGCTCGACCGCGCCTTCGACGAGGCGAAACGGATGGAGGACGACTACGTCGCGGCACAGCATCTCCTGCTCGCACTCGATGTCGTCCCGCGCGACGAGCTGCTGGCCAAGATCGCCGAGGTGACGGGTGGACGGCGCGTCACGTCCTCCGATCCCGAGGGCACCTACCAGGCGCTCTCGAAGTTCGGACGCGACCTCACGGAGGCGGCGGAGAGCGGGAGGCTCGATCCGGTCATCGGCCGCGACGAGGAGATCCGCCGCGTGATCCAGGTGCTCTCGCGTCGGACGAAGAACAATCCCGTCCTGATCGGCGAGCCCGGCGTCGGCAAGACCGCGATCGTGGAGGGACTTGCCCAGCGGATCGTCGCGGGCGACGTTCCCGAGTCGTTGAAGGGAAAGCGCGTGTGGGCGCTCGACATCGGCGGCCTGCTTGCGGGCTCGAAGTACCGCGGCGAGTTCGAGGAGCGGCTGAAGGCCGTGCTCGAGGAGATCGAGAACGCGGCGGGCGAGATCATCGTCTTCATCGACGAGCTGCACACGATCGTCGGTGCGGGTGCGGCCGAGGGCGCCGTCGACGCCGCGAACATGCTCAAGCCGATGCTCGCGCGCGGCGAGCTCCGCTGCGTCGGTGCGACGACGCTCGACGAGTACCGGAAGCACATCGAGAAGGACGCCGCGCTCGAGCGCCGCTTCCAGCCGGTCTTCGTCGGCGAGCCGTCGGTCGCCGACACGATCGCGATCCTGCGTGGCCTGAAGGAGCGCTACGAGGCGCACCACAAGGTGCGGATCCGTGACTCGGCGCTCGTCGCTGCTTCGTTCCTCTCCGACCGCTACATCTCCGACCGGCAGCTTCCCGACAAGGCGATCGACCTCGTCGACGAGTCCGCCTCGCGGCTGAAGATGGAGATCGAGTCGTCTCCCGTCGAGCTCGACGAGGCGAACCGGCGCGTGACGCAGCTCGAGATCGAGCTCGCCGCGATGGCAGGCGAGTCGGACGAGGTGCGCACGCCGCTCGAGGCCGAGCTCGCCGAGGCGAAGGAGCGTCGCGACGGACTGGCCGCGCGCTGGGCACGCGAGAAGGAGGCGCTCGACCGGATCGGCGAGATCACCCAGCAGATCGACGCTCTGCGGATGGAGGCTGAGCGGGCGGAGCGCGAGGGGAACCTCCAGCGGGTCGCCGAGATCCGCTACGGCGAGCTGCCCGCGCTCGAGAAGGAGCTCGAGGAGCGGGACTCCGAGCAGACAGACTCGATGGTCAAGGAGGAGGTTGACGAGGACGACGTCGCCGCCGTCGTGGCGCGGTGGACCGGTATCCCGGTCGACCGGCTCCTCGAGGGCGAGACCGAGAAGCTGATCCACATGGAGGAACGGCTGCACCAGCGTGTGATCGGCCAGGACGAAGCGGTCGAGGCGATCGCGAACGCATTGCGGCGTGCGCGCACCGGCCTGCAGGACCCGAACCGGCCGATCGGCTCATTCATCTTCCTCGGCCCGACCGGCGTGGGGAAGACGGAGCTCGCGCGGGCGCTCGCGGAGTTCATGTTCGACGACGAGCACGCGCTCGTCAGGCTCGACATGAGCGAGTACCAGGAGCGGCACACGGTCGCGCGGCTGCTCGGCGCCCCGCCGGGCTCCATCGGCTACGACGAGGGCGGCCAGCTCACGGAGGCGGTGCGGCGACGGCCGTACAGCGTGATCCTCCTCGACGAGATCGAAAAGGCGCACGCAGAGGTCTTCGACGTACTGCTGCAGGTGCTTGACGACGGCCGCCTCACCGACGGCCAGGGCCGGACGGTCGACTTCCGCAACACCGTCCTGATCATGACCTCGAACGTCCGCTCGACCGACGCGCTGCGCGATGTCTTCCGGCCGGAGTTCCTGAACCGCGTGGACGAGGTGATCGAGTTCAAGCCGCTCTCGAAGGAGCAGATCGCGGAGATCGTCGAGCTTCAGCTCGGCCGGCTGCGCGACCGACTCGCGGAAAGGCGCATCGAGGTCGAGCTGACCGAAGCGGCGAAGGGGGCGCTTGCGGAAGCGGGCTGGGATCCGGCGTACGGCGCGCGGCCGCTTAAGCGCGCGATCCAGCGACTCGTCGAGAACCCGCTCGCGCTACGCCTGCTCGAGGGTGACTTCGCCGACGGCGACACTGTCCGTGTGGACGCCGAGGACGGCGAGATCCGCTTCGAGAAGGCCGCAGCTGCGGCGATCGCCGCCTAGCTCTTGGCGTAGATCTCGAACGACGCGCTCCAGGCCGGAGCCGGTCGATGCCTGTCGGGGTCGGCGGCGCGGCGCTCGCCGACCGCGGCGAATGCACGCTGGAGCGCGTCCTCGTCGTGCACGAGGATCACGCTCAGCCGTCGCCCGGTCTCGCTGTCGGCCAGCCAGTACGCCTTGATCCCGGCCTCCTCGAACGCCGGTACGACCTCGTCCAGAACGTGCGAAATGCCGGCTTCGAGATCCGTCGCCGACTCGTTTTCGAAATACGTGACCTGGGCTCTCATGCCGCGATCCTCTCACGGAACGATCCGATACGTACGCGCGGACGAACAGTGTCATGACAACTCTTACGAGGAGGACAGGTGAAGAAGCTCGTCACGATGCTCGCGTTCGCTCTCGCCGTTTCGTTGGTCGTCGTGTCGCTCGGCTCTGCCGCCCGCGCGACAACCACCGTGGCGGCAACCCTCAACGCGAAGCAGGAAGTTCCGAAGCAGGTGGTCAAAGACGCGAAGGCGAAAGGCCGGTTCACCGGGAAGCTCGTCGGAAGCAAGCTCACGTGGAAGCTGACGTTTTCCGGGCTCACCGGAAAGGCGACAGCAGCACACATCCACATGGCCAAGGCCGGCAGGGCCGGAAACGTGATCGTCGTGCTCTGCACTCCGTGCAGGAGCGGCGCCCACGGGTCGACGAAGGTCTCGGCGGCCGTGAAGAGGGCCCTGGCGAACCACAAGGCGTACGTCAACGTCCACACGGCCAAGAACCCCAACGGCGAGATCCGCGGCCAGATCTCCGAGATGTAGAGGCTGTCGCGCTCGGGGCGGCGCCGTCTCGTGCCGCCGCCCCGAGCGCTAGCGTCCGCGACGTGCTCGTCGTGGCCGCCACCGACCGTGAGCTCGCGCTCCTCGACGGGTGCGACACGTTCTGCTGTGGGATCGGTCCGGTCGAGGCGGCGCTGCAGACGGCGCGTGCTCTCGCGGAGCGGCGGCCGGACGCCGTCGTCCATGTCGGGATCGCCGGGTCGCGGACACTCGAGCCCCCCGCGCTCGTGCTCGGTAGCGAGGCGGTCTACTGCGACGTGATCGACCCCTCGTCGACGCTACCGCGCATCGAGCGCGTCCGTCCCGATGCCGCGCTGCTCGAACGAGCGTGCGCAGCGCTTCCCGAAGCGCACGTCCTGCCGATCGCGACCTGCGGCAAGGTGGGTGCGGGAACGGGATTCGACGCCGAGGCGATGGAGGGCTTCGGCGTGCTTCGCGCCTGCGAGCTCGCCGGCGTGCCGGCGCTCGAGCTGCGCGCGATCTCCAACTCGCCGGACGAGGACGACCGCGCTCGCTGGCGGTTCGACGAGGCGTTCGCCGCGCTCGCGGGAGCGCTAGATCGACTCGACGTCCGCTAGGAACTCGGCATTGCCGTGGCGCGTCGGCGCGCCGTAGACGAAGACCAGGATCTCCTCATCCGTCTCGTTGCGCATCTGGAGCGGTGTGCCTGGATGGACGACGACGACTTCGCCCGGCCCGACGTCCACCCGCTCCCACGGCTCGCCGAGCAGCATCGTCAGCGTGCCTCGTAGCGGGACGAACACCTCTTCCTGATCCGGGTCGAGATGACGGCGGCCACGCGTGTTGGCGGGATAGCGCCACATGCGGGCGCGCGACTCGGTCATGTTGGCGGGCTCGGTCAGCGCAGCGGCGTGTCGAACCTCCTGACCCTCGTGGGCCGGCCGCTCCTCCCACTCGAGGTCGGCGTGGTGGACGACGTCCCAACCCATAGGGCGACGATACCCTCCGCGCCGATGGCCGAGCTGCGTCCCGTTGCGTTGCCGCCTGCCGAGCGCACGATCGGCCAGCTCGTAGCCGAGTCGATCCGCTTCTACGGGGAGCACTTCTGGTCCTCGCTCGGTCTCGGAGTCGCTCCGGCGATCCTCGCCGTGATCAGCGCCAACGTGTCGAGGCGGACTGTCCTCATCCTCTCGCC
>DASSLB010000224.1:0-2744 GCA_035689945.1 Gaiellaceae bacterium
CGCGGGCGCACTCTGCGACGAAGAAACGCGCGGTCGCCTCCAACAGATCAGCGACTCTCACAGCTGGGCCGCCCGCTAGGGTTCACGCCCGATGGCGATCGCAAGAGAAGCGGGTCCGGTCGGCTCAATCCACGAAGTACGCGAAGCAGGCCTCGACCGCGAGGATCTGCTCGGCGTCTACCGCGCCATGCTCGTCACCCGCGGGGTCGAGGAGCGCGGCCACATCCTCTACCGGCAAGGGAAGATTCCTGGCTCGTTCTACACGGGCCGCGGGAACGAAGCAGCCGCGGTCGGCGTCGCGACCGCCATGGGGCCGGACGACGTCGGGACACCGCTCCACCGCGACATGGGCGTGCATATCGTGCGCGGCGTCGAGCCGTGGCGGATCTTCGCCCAGTACATGGGCCGCCAGGACGGTCCGACGCACGGCAGGGACGGCAACGTCCACATGGCCGATTCCCAGCTCGGACTGATCGCGATGGTCAGCCACCTGCCGGCAATGCTGCCCGTCGCCACCGGTTGCGCCCTCGCGTTTCGCATTCGCGAGGAGGCGCGGGTCGCGGTCGGCTGGTTCGGCGAAGGAGCCTCTGCGCGGGGCGACACCCACGAGTCGATGACCCTCGCCGGCACGCGCACGCTCCCCATGGTCTTCGTCTGCGACAACAACCAGTGGGCGTATTCGACCCCGACTCACCTCGAGTTCGCGACGGAGCACGTCGCCGACCGCGCCCAGGCGTACGGCTTCGAGGGCGTCGTCGTCGACGGCACCGACGTCCTCGCCGTCTACCGCGAGGCAAAGCGCGCGATCGACAAGGCCCGCGCCGGCGGCGGCCCGACGTTGATCGAGTGCCTCACGCTCCGGATGGAGGGCCATGCCGTCCACGACGACGCGTTCTACGTCCCGAAGCCGATGTTCGAGCAGTGGGCCGAGTCCGACCCGATCGAGCGCTTCCGCACCTGGCTGCGTAACAACGCCGACCTGAGCGACGAGGAGGAGGACGAAATCGCGGCCGGGGTCAAGAAGCTCCTCAACGAGTCGCTCCAGCGTGCCGAAGACTCGCCGCAGCCGGACACCGCAGATCTGACGAAGGGCGTCTATGCCTCGCCCGAGGATCTCGACACGCCGCATCACAAGTAATGCCGGAGCTGACCTATCTCCAGGCGATCTCGGACGCGCTCCGCACGGAGATGCGCCGCGACAAGCGCGTGTTCCTGATCGGTGAGGACGTCGGCGTCTACGGCGGGGCCTTCAAGGTCTCGCTCGGCTTCCAGGAGGAGTTCGGGCCCTGGCGCGTGATCGACGCGCCTCTCGCCGAGACCGCGATCGTGGGCGGCTGCACCGGCGCCGCGATCATGGGGCTGCGCCCGGTCGCGGAGATGCAGTTCGCCGACTTCATCTCGTGCGCGTGGGACCAGCTCGTCACTGTCGCGGCCAAGCAGCGCTGGCGCGCAGGCACGCCGGTGCCGATGGTCGTCCGCCTCCCATCGGGAGGCGGGTTCTCGGGCGGGCCGTTCCACTCCCAGAACCCCGAGTCGTCGTTCGCACATATTCCGGGCCTGAAGTGCGTCTGCCCCGCGACGCCAGAGGACGCGAAGGGCCTCCTGATCAGCGCGATCGAGGATCCGAATCCCGTCCTCTACTTCGAGCACAAGCACCTCTACCGACGCATCAAGGGCGAAGTTCCGGAGGAGCGCTACACCACGCCGCTCGGCAAGGCGCGCATCCACCGCGAAGGCAGCGACCTCTCGCTGATCACATGGGGCGCAATGGTCTACACCGCCGACGAGGCTGCGCAGCAGCTCGAGTCCGACGGCGTCTCCGTCGAGATTCTCGACCTCCGCACCGTGATGCCGTGGGACAAGGCGGCGGTGCTCGAGTCGGTGCGGAAGACGTCGAAGGTGCTCGTCCTGCACGAAGACACCCGCACCGGCGGCTTCGGCGGCGAGATCGCGGCGACGATCGCTGAGGAGGCGTTCGAGGATCTCGACGCGCCGGTTAAGCGCCTGACCGCCCCCGACACTCCCGTCCCGTTCTCACCGACGCTCGAGAAGGCATTCATCCCGCAGGTCGACGACGTCGCCGCCGGTTTGCGCGAGCTTGCGGAGTACTAGAAGGAGAGGGAATGGCCACGGAGACTGCAGTCGACGTCGTGATGCCGCAGATGGGCGTGTCCGTCTCGGAGGGGACGATCACCCGCTGGCTGAAGCAGGAGGGCGAGCAGATCGAGGCCGACGAGCCGCTGCTCGAGATCTCGACTGACAAGGTCGACACCGAGGTGCCGAGCCCGGCCTCCGGGACGCTGACGCAGATCCTCGTCCAGGAGGGCGAGACAGTCGACGTCGGGACGAAGCTCGGCCAGATCGGAGGAAGCGGTGCGGCCGAGGTTCCGACTCAGGCCGCAGAGCCCGAGGCAGCTTCGGCTCCCGCTGAGCCAGCCGCGCCCGAGGCGACCGAGGCGACCGAGGCGACCGAGGCGGATGCGGTACCGGAAGCAGTGCCGCGGGCAGAAGTTCAGCCGACGGCACAGGCGTCCAAGGCCGAGGCAGCGAGCGGCAACGGCAAGGCGTTCGTGTCGCCGGTCGTGGCGCGCATCGCGGGCGAGCACGGCATCGATCCCTCCCAGGTGCCCGGCACGGGCTCGGGCGGCCGCGTGACCAAGAAGGACATCCTCTCCTTCGTCGAGTCCGGGAGGGGGCTGCAGGCAACGCCTAAGGAGACGGAAGCTGTGCCTCAGGAGACCGAA
>DASSLB010000225.1:0-4934 GCA_035689945.1 Gaiellaceae bacterium
TCGCGTTCGTCAGTGACGATCCCTATCTCTCCACCGGCCATGTCGATGAGGCGAAAACGTGCCACCGTGGGCTGATTCTCGCCTAGTTGGGCTCGACCTGTAGCAGCCCCACGAACTGCGACTCGTCCTCCTCGTCGAACAGGACGATGTCGAGAACGCGGAAGCGCCAGGCCTCCACCGAAGAAGAGCAACTCGCCCACCTTCACCATCGATGGGTAGGTCGCTTCGCCGACGTCCGAGCCGTCCTCCAGACGCAACCGGTACGCGAACACGTCTCCGTCGTTTCCGGGGCACGGACGGCAGACCGACCATAACGAAGGCTGCGCTGCTGCCGTCAAGCCGCTTCGGAGAGGTGAGCGCGAACCAGGCTGATACATCCACGTGGACGCGGAGGACGGGCGGGCCGCATTCGACGGTCATTGCGGCATCCACTGTTTGAGCCAGTACCTCTCCAGTAGTTCGCTGCGAACGAAGGGATCGGATTCGACGGCGGTCTGGGCTTCGTCGTCTGCGGACTCGAAGATGATCAGGCCGCCGCTGCGATCTTCGAATGGGCCGCCGAGGTAGCCGTCGAGGCGGAGGCGATGCCAATGGGAAACGTGGTCTGGGGCGGCGGCGCGTACGTGGTCGGGGTCGTCCTTCATGAAGTAGAGGTAGGCGAACCTGGGACTCATCGGGTCTCCCTTTCTTGTCTGAGGATTGCGAGATCGAGGATCGGGGTTTTCGCTGATCCCATGCGCCCCTGGGGAGCAGAGCATGTGTGGTTCACAACAAGAGGGGTGGCAGATGTCGATTTCAACCGCTTTCGGTGGACGGCACACGCGCAAGAGCGGCGGCTTCTTGCGACACCTCGTCGAGATGACGCTCGCGATGATGGTCGGGATGATCGTCAGCGCGGCGATCTTCCTCAGTGCAGTTGGCATGACGGCCGCCGAGGCGATGCGTCAGCACGCAGTTCTGTTCGTGGCCCTCCAGGCACTGGGGATGACCCTTGCGATGGTGGCCTGGATGCGCCATCGCGGTCATACCTGGCGAAGCTGCTCGGAGATGGGCGCGGCGATGATCGTTCCAGCGATCCCGCTCATCCTTCTCCGCCTGATGGGCGCCATCAGCGGACCGATCTGCGGAGCCTATTGCGCTCTCACCATCCTGGCGATGGTGCTAGTCATGCTTTACCGCCGCAGCGACTACAGCGGCGCGGCCGTGCTGTCCGCAGGCTGAGGGCTCAGCGGGGAAGAGTGACTACGGCAGCCGAACCGTCGGCTCTGCCCGAGCCGCAGATCCAGTCCGGTCCGGCCCCGCAGCCCTCGGTCGGTGTTTTCTCGGATTCGAAGGAGCGCTGGCCGGGCGAAGCTGTTCGGAAGCAATCGCGAGGAACGGGGTTCATGGCTTCATCCGCACCGGGAATCGACCTCTACTGGCTTCCGCTCGGCGCCGGAGGACATTTCGTGCGGCTGAACGGCCGAATCTACGAGGCGGTCGCCTCTCGATTGGGCAGCCGACCGTCATGCGACCTCTACCACTCGGCGCTCGAAGTCCGTGTACCCCCCGCCAGATACGTGATCGAGTCGGCTCCGATCAGGACAAGCGATGGCCCTGATCGCGGCGTCATTGGCGAAGGGCCGGTCGGAGCACGCTGGGCGGGTCGGCTCCGCCTGTTCAGGTACGAGTTGCGAGTCTGGTGCGGCGGCCACATCCCGGACATTGCCGAAGCGGTGGAAAGCCCTCGCTGCCTTTCTTCGAGCAGTACCGATGCCAAGCGTCTCCTCACCCTCGCCCCACTCGTACCCACGCCTACGTGGGGACGCGACGAACTCAACACCGGCGACATGTGGAACTCGAACTCTTTCATCGCATGGCTCATCACGGTCACGGGATTGGACGTTGACGCTGTTCGCCCACCGGCGGGAGGACGAGCACCAGGCTGGGACGCAGGCGTCGTAAGCGCCCGCCGCGAGCCGCCGGTCCTGCCCGGGACCCTCCGGCAGATCGCACCAAAAGAGGAAGGACTGTTCGCATGAACACAGTCATCGCCCCAACCAACACCGCAGAGGTCCTGCCGCGCCGCGCCGCTCGCTGGCTCACCGCCTTCGTCGCCGTTGCCGCGCTCATTCTCCTTGCCGCGCTCGCGACCGGCGCAACCACGGTGTTCAACATCGTCGTGTTTGTGCTCTTTGCCGGGCTTTGGCTCGTCCTGGCGTCGGCTTTAGTGATGCGGCCGAGCGCGGCCAGAGCGGCATGGCACGCCCTCCGCACTCGGTCGGTGGCCGTCCAACTTGCGGCCTGGGTCCTCTTCCTGCCGATCACTGCGGCGCTTTGGCTGTGGATGCGACCCTGGCCCATGCCCGGCCGCGTGTCACTCATCGCAGCCGTTGCTTTTGTCAATCTCGTGATGTTCATCCCCCGCAGATAACCAGTCGTGGGTCGCGGTACGGACTCGCACTTCAAGACGTGGAACGTTCCCGACGGCCGCTTCCTGGCTGGGCCACCTCGACCTTGAGCAGCCCCACGAACGGCGACTCATCCTCCTCGTCGAATGGCACCACGTCGAGAGGCGCCCGAAGGCGCCTCTCGTAAGGCCCCAGTACCCTCGAGCACTACCTAGTTCACGACCTGAACCCAGCCGTTCACGTAGTCGTTGTCGTCGAGCGTGCCTGGCCCCATGTTGTAGACGCAGTAGCCGACATTCCAGGTACCCGCTCCCGGAGTGACAGCGGCTGCCGCTGGGTACGGCATTGGAGTTGCCGCGGTGTCGGCCTCCTTCGTCCGGGCTGATGACGGTCGCTCCGACCCGCGCGAGCCCGCGACGGGCGGTCGTAGCGAGCGCTGGACGTAGAGGACGGTGCGGCGCTGCTTGCCCGTACGCCTACCCCGGTGGGTTAGGACAAGAAACGCATGGTCAGCAGCCGCAGAAGTAGCAGCCCTCCAAGGTCGCCATACCGCTCACTTCCGGGCCGCATGTTCAGGGATTTCCCGGATGCCCCATCCTTCGGTGCGGTGCATGTAGCTGTGCATGGACAAGGAGAATCTCGTTGATCTCCGCGCGGAACTTGCCGTACTCGAGGAAGAAGAGGCGCAGGTTTCCGCCGAGCGACGCCACCTGCACCACCAGATTGATTTCGGCTACGCAACCGAGACGACGCGGGCACGCGAGCGTGAGGTGTCAGATCACCGGCGCGAGTTGCATCGGCGTATCGACGCGATACGAGAGAGGCTTGGTATGAGGGCGGGGCCGAAGCAGGCATCTGTCGAGCCCAGCTTCGATCAAGTGCCTGATGGCATCGGAACACTGGAGCGCATCGCCGACGCCACGCTACGCATCGACGCGGCCGCAGACGACCCGCCGCTCCTCTAGGCGGGTGCGCTATCTCCTGACCTGGCAGAACCGAGCCGCGAACGTCCCGCGGTAGCCGTAGATCAAGCCGTCGCCGTAGACGCGCGTCGGGAGCGCGAACCGCCCCCGCCAGATGCCGTGTGGGTACGAGTTCACGCTCTCGAAGATGAGCTTTGCTCCGTGTTTCAGGCCGGCGACGTGCGTGGGCGTGCTCCGGTTCTTGTAGATGGTCAAGAAGGCGACCTCGGGATGCGCCATCGGGCGAGTGATGTGGACTTGCGGACTGCCCGCGACGTGGATCTGGATCAGGTGGCCCGGGACCTGGACTGCGTGCTGCAGCGTCCGGCAGCTCACCTTCCTGCGTCGGAAGAGATAGAGCGTCAGCGTGTTCCATCTGCGGCTCCAGACGATGGCCGCCGATCGCGTGACGTACGGGTGCCCGGCGACCACGCCGCCGCCCGAGGTGACGGTGAGGCTCATGCCGAGCCGCTCCCGCGGGAACGCGCGGTCGATCCGAGCGGCGGCGGGCGCTGCCGCCATCAGGGTCAGGGCGAGAAGGGCTGGAACGAGTCGCCTCATACGGATTGTTTCCCGAGTGGGCGCGAATTCCCTCGTCGACCGGCGGCGGGGAGCACGAGTGCTCCCCGCCGCGTCGGTCGAGTGCTCAGCAGGCCTGGGCAACGACGATCCCTGTTCCGGCGTGGCCCGGATTGGGTGCGTAGCCGGAGTTGGTCTGGACGACGACGATGTGCGGTGTCGTGCCCGTGATCTGTGCGCCGTTCTTGACGGCCGAGTCGGTCGAGATCACGCCCATGAATGCGGGCAGCGGTCCGGCAGGCGGCGGCGCGCTGTTACCGGGATCGGTCATCCAGGTGGCTCCGCACGTCGGCGTGGCCGGGCTCTTTGCGTAGCCCTTGAAGGCCGCAGGCGCGGTGCCGCCGCTGACGACGTTCAGGCCCGCCCACTGGGCTCCCCAGAAGGTGACCGCGTTGCCGATGCCGCTCGAGCCGTCGCCGACGACGAACGAGCCACTACCTGGAGCGAACGCGAAGACGAGCACAGTGCACTTCGTCGTGTCGGCGGTGCTGCCACCTTCGTCGTCGACGTGAACGGTCACGTCGAAGTAACCGGTCGACGCATACGTGTGGCCGCCGGCGACGGTGTAGTCGCCGCCGCTACCGCTCACCGTCCCGCTCGACGTCGAGCCGTCTCCCCAGTTGATCGTGGCTGTGAAGTCACTGAGCGGGGCCGCTGGGTTGCCGTCATGCAGGTTGGCGACCGTCCCGTTGAACGCTTGCAGCGAGACCGGAGGCGTTGCGCAGCTCAGAGTCAGCGGCGCGTCGACGACAGTCACCGAGAACGACAGCGTCGTCGAGAGCCCGGTCGGATCCGTGACGGTGACCGTTCCCGTATGCGTGCCTTCCTCGGCGAACGTGTGCTGCGGGTTCTGTCCAGTGGCGGTGCCGCCGTCGTCGAACGTCCAGGCGAATGTGAGGCCGCTCGTGCCACATGGACTGAGGCTGCCGCCCGGCCCGGTTCCGACGACACCCAGCTGAACCGCGTTGCCCTCGGTGCCCGTCGGGATCGTGTCCATCGCGAC
>DASSLB010000226.1:0-3910 GCA_035689945.1 Gaiellaceae bacterium
GAGCCGGCTCTCGACGAGCGTGATGTCGGATTCGTCGCCGAACCGGCGGAGGGCGCCGACGAAATGCTCGCCGGTCGACCCTCCGCCTAGAACGACGACCTTCAACTACGCGAGCCCGTTCGCCTGCAGGAACTTCTTCGCAATCTGCTTCGGCGTTTGCTTGTTGACGTAGTAGGCCTTGTTCATCGCCTGCATCGCCGGCAGCGTGAGCTTCGCCGAGACGTCGTTCAGGGTCTGCTCGAGCAGAGCCCCGCTCGAGCCTGA
The DNA here is from genome assembly GCA_035689945.1 of Gaiellaceae bacterium. Lineage (GTDB taxonomy): Bacteria > Actinomycetota > Thermoleophilia > Gaiellales > Gaiellaceae > Palsa-739. The sequence continues at coordinate 265 of DASSLB010000226.1, forward strand.
GAGCAGGCTCGACTTGACGACCGGAGCCACATTCTGGAAGCCGAAGATGTGCTTGTCGTCCACAAGCGTCGTGTACTTCGGATCGAGCTGGAGCGGATCCGTGGAGAAGCCGTCTCCCCCGGTCGCCTTGCCCTGGTCGAGCAACGTGTAGACGCTGACGTTTCCGAGGGGGACGAACTTGATGTTCTTGAGGCCGTAGATCGTCTTCATCCCAAGGATGCACGTGATTCGCTGGTCGCACTCCGGCAGCGCGGCGTACGAGAACGACTTGAGCTTGCTCAGGTCGCTCATTGTCTTCAGACCGTCCTTCTTGGCCGTCGACGCGAGCATCGTGAACGTATCGCTGTCGTAGAAGGGCGTCGGCTTGAGTAGCGTCGCCCCGCGCTTCTGTTTCTCGAACGTCTGCGCTGCCTTGTACGTCGCGGCGGCCGACTTGGGTGCCTTGACCTTCGCGAGGTCGAGAGCGATCACGCCTGTGTACTCCGGATAGACGTTGATCTTGCCGCTCTTGAACGCCGTATCGATCACCTCGGAGCTGCCGATGTTGTTCTTGTAGGTGACCTTGAAGCCCTTCACAGCGAGCGCCTGCCCGTAAAGCTGGCCGAGAATGAACTCCTCTGCGAAGTTCTTGGTGCCGATGGTGATTGCCGGGTTGGATCCTGTCGACGACGACGTGGTCGCCTTCTTGCTGCTCCCACCGCACGCAACAAGTCCGATCAGAAGCGCGACCCCGAACGAAACCGCAAATGCCGCCTTCGCGGCGCGACGCGTGTGCTTACGAACCACCTGAGCCTCCTCTCTGATTTGTCCCCTCGCCGGGACCCTACGTTCTCGGCGCCATTCGACGCGAGGCCGCGCGCTGTGCAAGCCCGAGTGCGCCGGCGGTGAGGAGCGCGAGACCAGCAACCCAGAGAGCGGCAGCGAAGATTCCGCCGAGCCCATACGTGACCTGGCGGGCCATGATGTCGCCGAGACCCCCGCCGCCAAAGATGCCCGCGATGGTCGCGGTGGCGATGACGAAGACAGCGGCGATCCGGAAGCCCGCCAGGAGGAGCGGAAGGCCGAGCGGGAGCTCGACGCGCGTCAGGATCTGCGTCTCGGTCAGCCCCATTCCCCGAGCGGCTTCAACGGCGTCTGGGTCGACCCCCTCGACCGCAAAGTACGTGTTCGTGAGGATCGGCGGGATCGCAAGCACGACGAGCGCCACCGTGTTGTTCCAGAAGCCGACGCCGAGGATCCCGATCCCGAGGCCGATGAGCGCCACGCTCGGCAACGAGCGCCCCACGCTCGAGATGCTGAGGGCGAGGAGCAGGCCGCGGTGCTTATGGCCCAGCCAGAGTCCGAGCGGGAGGGCGATTACGAGCGCGATGGCCAGTGCCGTGAAGGCGAGTTCGGCGGTCTCGCCCGCTTTCGCGAGCAGGAGAGAGAAGTGGTTCGGCATGAAGCGGAACGCTTCGACGAAAGTGCTTGCAAGCATCAGCGAAGCCGGCTCCACGGAGTCAGCGCTCGCTGCGCAACCGCGAGAAGCCCGTCGGCGCTGAGCGCGAGCAGGATGGCCAACCCACCTGAGGCAAGGAGCTCCGTCTTGAAGAGATCCGGCGTCTCGATGGCGTCGAAGATCGGTGCTCCGAGGCCGTACTGGATCAGGAAGGCGGCGACGGTCGCGATCGAGATCGTCGCGACGGTGGCAATGCGAATCCCCGCGAGGATGGCCGGCGCAGCGAGCGGCAGCTCCACGCGCACGAATGTCTGAAGTCGGGTAAACCCCATCCCGCGCGCCGACTCGAGCACCTCGCCGGGCACGGAGCGGAGACCCGCGAGGATGTTCCGATAGAGGATGAACAGGGTGTACGAGGTCAATCCGATCTCGACTGTCGTCACTGTGAGCCCGGTCAAGGGAACGAGCAACTGGAACAGCGCCAGGCTCGGGATCGCGTAGAGGAAATCGGTGAGCCCGCCAAGCGGCGCGTCGAAGAGCCGCCAGCGAAAGCCGACGAGCGCGAGGAGAAAGGCGATCGCAAAGCCGATCCCGACGGCGATCAGCGTGAGCTCGATGTGCTGCACGAGCGCCGGCTGAAGAGTGTCCCCCCAGTGGTTGCTCATCCAGTCGGTGCAGAACCAGCCGTTGTGCTTGAGGCACGCGCTCGGCTGCCCAAAGTTCGGGATGACCGGCCCGCCGCCGTCGGCAAGGCGGAAACCAGTCACCCCAGAAGATCCTCGCGCCTCACGACGCCAAGCGCCGAGCCGTCGTCGCCCACGACGAGGAGCGCATCGCAGCGCTCCGCGATGAGGACTGCGAGCGCTTCGCGAAGGTTCGTGCCGACCGGTACTCGGGGCAAGCCGTTCTCGTGCACGGGCTTGAGCTCGAGCTCGCGGAGCGTTCGGAGCGAGAGCGCCTTGAGCGCCCTGTCGCGGCCGACGAAGTCCGCGACGAAGTCGTCCACCGGGTGCTCGAGGATCCGCTGCGGTGTGTCGTACTGCGCGAGCCGCCCGCCCTCGCGCAGGATCGCGATGCGGTCGCCGACCTTGATCGCCTCGTCGACGTCGTGAGTGACGAAGACGACGGTCTTGCGCAACTCGTGCTGCAGGCGGAGGAACTCGTCCTGGAGCCGCGCCCGCACGATGGGATCGATCGCGCCGAACGGCTCGTCCATCAGCATCAGCGCCGGGTTGGCTGCGAGCGCGCGTGCGAGACCGACACGCTGCCGCTCACCCCCGGAAAGCTGCGCCGGGTAGCGCTTCGCGTAGGAAGGGTCGAGGCCGACGAGGTCGAGCAGCTCTGCGGAGCGCGTCTTGATCCAAGAGCGCTGACGGCCGAGCAGCTTCGGCACCGTCCCGATGTTCGCCTCGATCGTCATGTGCGGGAAGAGGCCGACCTGCTGGATGACGTAGCCGATCGAGCGGCGCAGCTCGACGAGGTCGTGCTGGAGGATCGAGGTGCCGTCGATGCGGATGTCGCCGCTCGTAAGGGAGATCAACCGATTGACGAGCTTGAGCGCGGTCGTCTTGCCGCCGCCCGACGGCCCGACGGGGACACAGATCTCTCCCGCGGGGACAGTGAGCGAGAGATGGTCGACGGCCGCGCCCTCCCGGCCCGGATAGACCTTCGTCGCCTCGTCGAAGACGAGCTCGGCGGCCTCGGTCGGCATGGAGGAATCTTCTACGAGATGAGCGTCTCTAGGCCGATGGTCAGGCCCGGAGGAAGCTCAGGCAGCTTTTCGAGCGCCAGGAGGACGCCGTCGGCGAACGACTCGCGGCCCGTCGTGTCGTGGCGGATCGTCAGCAGCTGGCCCTCCCCGCCGAAGATCACCTCCTGGTGCGCCACGAGCCCCGGCAGGCGTACTGAGTGGATCGCCGGCTCGCCGCCGATCAGGCCGGCCGTGGTCTTCGCAGTCCCTGACGGCGCGTCCTTCTTTGCCTCGTTGTGCAGCTCGACGATCTCCGCCCGGGGGAAATGCTCTGCCGCATCGCGGGCGAAGCGCATCATCAGCACCGCGCCGATCGAGAAGTTCGGCGCGACGAAGAGCCGCAGCCCCTTCTCAGCTGCGAGCGCACCGAGTTCGCCGGGCTCCCAGCCGGTCGTGCCAACGACGCAGGAGACGCCCTGCTCGAGCGCGGCGCGGACGTTGGCGGGCGCGGCGTCCGG
>DASSLB010000227.1:0-3987 GCA_035689945.1 Gaiellaceae bacterium
GATCTCGGTGCCGGTCGGCGACGAGACGCTCGGCCGAATCTGGAACGTGATCGGCGACCCCGTCGACGGCAAGGCGGAGGCGAAGGGCGACCGCTGGCCCATCCACCGTGATCCGCCGGCCTTCGGCGAGCTCTCGCCGACCGTCGAGATCTTCGAGACCGGCCTCAAGGTCGTCGACCTGATCGCGCCGTACGTCCGCGGCGGCAAGGTCGGCCTCTTCGGCGGCGCCGGCGTCGGCAAGACGGTGCTGATCCAGGAGCTGATCCACAACGTCGCGCTGCAGCACGGCGGCGTCTCCGTGTTCTGCGGCGTCGGCGAGCGCACTCGCGAGGGCAACGACCTGATGCTCGAGATGGAGGAGTCGGGCGTCATGGACAAGGTCGCGATGGTCTACGGCCAGATGAACGAGCCGCCGGGAGCGCGCCTGCGCGTCGGGCTGTCAGGCCTGACGATGGCGGAGTACTTCCGCGACCAGGGCCAGGACGTGCTGCTCTTCATCGACAACATCTTCCGCTTCGTCCAGGCAGGCTCCGAGGTGTCGGCGCTGCTGGGCCGGATGCCGAGCGCCGTCGGCTACCAGCCGACACTCGCGACCGAGATGGGGCAGCTGCAGGAGCGGATCACCTCGACGCGCACGGGCTCGGTCACCTCGGTGCAGGCGATCTACGTGCCGGCCGACGACCTCACGGACCCCGCCCCGGCGAACACGTTTGCGCACCTCGACTCGACCACCGTGCTCGACCGGAGCATCGTCGAGAAGGGCATCTATCCGGCGGTCGATCCGCTGCGCTCGACGTCGCGCGCGCTCCAGCCAGGCATCGTCTCGGACGAGCACTACACGACAGCGACGCGGGTGCAGGAGGTGCTGCAGCGCTACCGCGACCTGCAGGACATCATCGCCATCCTCGGCATCGACGAGCTCTCCGACGAGGACAAGCTCGTCGTGCAGCGCGCCCGCAAGATCGAGCGATTCTTCTCGCAGCCGAACTTCGTCGCCGAGCAGTTCACCGGCACGCCGGGCGAGTACGTGAAGCTCGAGGACACGATCCGCGGCTTCACCGAGATCCTCGACGGGAAGCACGACGACCTGCCCGAGCAGGCGTTCTACATGGTCGGCGGGATCGAGCAGGCGGTCGAGCGCGGCAAGCAGCTCGCCGGGGCGGAGGCCGAGCCAGAGGCCGAGCCAGAGACCGAGCCCGCGGCGGCGTAGGCATGGCCGACCACCCGCTCTTCCCGGTCTCGGTCGTGACGCCGGAGGGACCGGCGTTCGAAGGCGAGGCCGAGATGCTGATCGTCCCGGGCGACGCGGGGGAGATCGGCGTTCTCGCGCGGCACGCTCCGCTCGTCGCGATGCTGAAGGCGGGCTCGACGCGGGTCCATCTCGGCGACGGCGAGGTGCGCGAGTTCGCCACGGGCCCCGGCTTCTTCCAGGTCCTCGAAAACCGCGCGATAGCGCTCGTGGACGACGCGGTAGCGGCCGGGGAGATCGACACCGCGCGCGCGCAGCGGCAGCTCGAGGAGGCGCAGGAGGAGCTGGCGCGCGTCGAGGCCGGCGACTCCACTGCAGACCGTTGGCAGCTCGAGCAGCGCATCCGCCACGCCGAGAACCAGCTGACGGTCAGCGGCGCGAGCTAGCTCGGGAACCAACGCGACGCCTTCGGCATGCCGAAGGCACGTTGCGTGAGTGTTACGGCGGCTAGTAGCGGTCGAGCTCGACGAGCCGTTCGTCGCTGATCCCGAAGTGGTGTGCGATCTCGTGCAACACGGTGCGGCGCACCTGGCGGCGTAGCAGCTCTGGATTCCCGCCGGCCATCCGCTCGATCGGCCCACGGTAGATCGTGATCTTGTCCGGGAGGGCTCCTGCGTAGTACGGGCCGCGCCTGCCCAGCGGGATCCCCTCGTAGAGACCGAGCAGCGGCTGGCCGGGAGGCGGCTCGTCCTCCACTGTCACGGCGACGTTCGACATGACGCTGCGGATGTCGTCCGGCAGCTCGTCGAGCGCGTCGTCCACGAGCTGCTCGAAGGTGGCGAGGCTGTCGTCGCTCACGAGCGCCGTGCCTCCGCAAACACGTTGCCCTGACGCAACGCCTGCACCAGCGGTTCGGCCATGGTCGCATCATGGACGAGGGTGTATTCGTCGCCAAGCTGCGCCTGCGCCGCCGCCTTCGCTTCGTCGAACAGCGCACGCTCCACTGGCTGGATGAGGACACGGGCGGCGGCGCCGTCGAGCAGGCAGAGCCGCACGAACGAGGCCAGGGCGTATGCCATCACCTCCTTGTAGCCCAGCTCGAACGAGAGCGCGACACACTCCTAGCCACCAGTACGCTCGGCTGGTGGACGCCTGGACCGATGCGGGCTGGCTCGCTCATGTAACGGGCTGGCTTGATCGGCAGTTCGAGGTACTGGACCTTCAGTTGACCGGTGCGGTCGAGCAACCTCACATCCGGCCGTGGTCGACGGTGCTGCGAATCCCGACAACAGGTGGAGACGTCTGGTTCAAAGCCAATACTCCGCTGCTGGCGTACGAGGCTGCCGTCGTTGACCTGCTCGCCGCGCGGCGGCCCGACTGCGTCCCCGGGTTGCTCGCGACCGACCTCGACCGTGGTTGGATGCTCATGGCTGACGGAGGCGAGCGCCTGCGTGAAGTCGTGGAGCGCGAACGGGAATTGGGCTTCTGGTTGGGCGTCCTGCCGCGGTATGCGCAGCTCCAGATCGACATGACGGCGGACCGCGATCGGCTCCTCGAACTCGGTCTCCCCGACCGCCGGCTCGAAGACCTCGCGAGCCAATACGAGGATCTGATCGGCCGTGTCGACACGGTGACCGACGACGAGAGCCGCCGACTATCGGCGCTCGTTCCGAGGATCGCCGAGCTCTGCGAGCGCCTGGCGCGTCTTGGCGTGCCGGAGACGATCCAGCACGACGACCTCCACGACGGCCAGATCTTCGTCCGCGATAACCGCTATCTGTTCTTCGATTGGGGCGACGCCTGCGTTTCGCACCCGTTCTTCAGCATGTCGGTGACGCTCGAGGGCGGACTCGCCTGGGGACTCGACGACGTCGAGGGCTCCGAGGACATCGCTCCCTACCGGGACGCCTACCTTGAACCGTTCCGCAGTTTCGCCTCGTGGTCGGAACTCCAGGGAGCCCAGGAGATCGCAATCCGACTGGGCTGGATCTGCCGGGCGCTGAACGTTCACCGCCTTGCCTCGAACCTCCCGCCGCCTTACCGCGAGGAGCATCTCGCGGGCGTCGGACTCCGCCTCAGGATGCTGCTCGCGGGATTCGATTGAAGTGCAGCGGGCCTCGAGGAGCAGCCTCAAGCAGCCTCCCGTTCGCAGCGCTAAGCCGAAGCGATCACTTCGCCGACGCTCCGCTCCGTGTCGCCCGCGAGGAGTGGCACGACGTTCTCTCGTATCCACGGGCCGCCGACATCCCGTAATCCGAGCCGCGAGCGCACCCGCGTCGACGACCAGCCGCACCGCCTCCCGCGCAGCCTCCAACGTCCTCTCCGCGACCGGTCACGAAAGCCGGAGGTGGTTGACGACGACGTGCACGGAACCGACGCTAGCCCACGCGGCTGGCCACCCGCGATGCGCCTTCGTGCGCCGGCAGGTAGAGCCGCTCGACGTACTCCGCCACCATGCGTGCGGTGCCGAAGCGCGGGCCGAGCTCGGCGATCGACTCACGCATCAGCGCGATCCAGCGCTGAGGTAGTCCCGCGTCGTCTCGTTCGTAGTACGCCGGGATGACCTGCTCTTCGAGCACAGCGTAGAGGGCATCCGCGTCGGCTTCGTCTTGCTCCGCTTCGCTTGCGTCGCGCTCGAAAGTCGGGATCGCAAACCCGACCTCGGGCGAGTACGCCTCGGCCCACCAGCCGTCGAGGATCGAGCAATTGGGCACGCCGTTCAGCGCCGCCTTCATCCCCGACGTGCCCGACGCCTCGAACGGCCGCCGCGGGGTGTTGAGCCACAAATCGACCCCCTG
>DASSLB010000228.1:0-4909 GCA_035689945.1 Gaiellaceae bacterium
GAGGCGACGCGGCTCGCGAGCAGAACAGCCGCCGCGGCTTTCGCCCGGCGGGCTGCGGTCGGATCCCGGCGAGACCCACCTACGGCGTAGGCGCCGTCAACGAGCAGCGCCACCTGAGCGGCGAGCTCGGCGTCATCTACGCCCGCCTCGGTCAGGAGTAGCCGAACGAGTTCCTCGCGCATGTGCAGATGCGCGAGGGCAGCCTCGCGAACTGGATGGCCGGGCCGGTTGATCTCGAGTGATGCGTTGATGAACGCGCATCCAGCCTTCGTTCTGGTGCGGAGGGCGTTCTCGATCACGTCAAAGAGCGCCAGAATCGCCGGCTCGCCGGTCTCCTCTGAGCGGCGTCTCGCGTTCGTCTCGAGGGCATCGAGAGCGCGTCGGTTGCGCTCGTTGAGCGCCTCGGCGACGAGTCGGTCCTTCGAGCCGAAGTGCTGGTACAGGGTCCGCTTCGTTACTCCTGCCCGCGCGGCGATCGCGTCCACTCCCGTGCCCGTGATGCCACCCGTGTAGGTCAGCTCGTTCGTCGCTCCGAGGAGCGCGTCGCGCGCACTTGGCCGGTCCTTCATGGCGTGTAGTATACATCGCTAAGTATACCGATCGGTATGTATACTCGGATCTCCACACGTCGGCCAAAAGCTTCTAGTCAAGGAGCCATCTCCCAATGAAGACGTTGATCACCTCGGAAGACGCACCGCCCGCAGTCGGCCCTTACTCGCCCGGCCTCGCAGTCGGAGAGTGGATCTTCCTCTCCGGCCAAGGCGGCTTCGATCCAAACACCGGCAAGATGATCAGCGACGACATCGCCGAGCAGACCGAGCAGACCTTCCGCAACATGGAAGTTCTCCTCCAGGCAGCCGGCGCGTCGCTCGACGACGTCGTGTCGTGCCTCGTGCACGTCACCGACCTCTCGCAGTACGCGACCTTCAACGCGATCTACGAGACGAAGTTCACAGGCACAAAGCCGGTGCGGACCACCGTGCGAGCAGACCTTGTCGCCGGCATGCTCGTCGAGATCACTGCAGTCGCTCGAGCCTCCAAGTGAGTGGCCGGATGAACGGCCGCGGGTCACAACTCATCTCGGGTTGGCGCACCGGGCTTTCTCGCCCTGTGCTCATCCTTCAAGGGGGAGACGCCCTCAACTACTTCGGTTACGGGCTCGTTCTTCCCTTCGAGATCATCTATCTGCACCAGATCCGTGGCTTTTCGACGTCGACAGCCGGTCTGGTTCTCGCGGCGACCATGGGGACGTCCGCAATCGCCACTCCGCCGACGGGGGCGCTGCTCGACCGGTACTCCGCCAAAGCGATCGTGGTCGCAGGAAGCGTGGCGAGCACCCTCGGCTACGGCGGCTTCGCCTTCGTAGACCGTCCCTGGCAGGCGTTTGCCTGCTCGATTGTCAGCGGAGCCGGGCTCGGGGCGGCTGGGACGGCCAACCGAACCCTGGTCGTCAGGTTGATCACGCCTGAGCAGCGAGCTGCGGCCTTCGCCCTTGGCCGCGTCGCCGGCAACTTCGGTATTGGCTTGGGCGCGACCGTAGGCGGCTTCGTCGTCGCAGCCGCACAGCGGCTCAGCTCGTTTCAGCTTCTCTACTTCTTCGACGCGTTCACCTACGCCGGATTCGCGCTGATCGTGCTCGCTGCAGTACCAGGCCCGCGAGCCGTGACCGTCGCAGCAACAGACGCCGCCGGAGCGGGCTTTCGCGCCGTCGCTCGGGATCGGATCTTCCTCACCGTGATCGCAGCCAACATCGTGCTCGTCGTCGTCGGCCACACCTTCTTCTCCAACATCCTGCCGCCGTTTGCAAAGGCCCACACACCGGTCGGCCCCGCCGAGATCGGGATCGTCTTTCTCGTCAACACGTCCTTCATCGTCATCGCGCAGATCCCGGCGGTGCGCGTAGTGGCACGGATACGACGCACACACGCTTTCGCGGCGGCAAGCGCGCTCTTTGCAGTCAGCCTGCTCGCGGTGCTGCCCGCGACGCTGACCAACTCGGCGCTCGCAGCGACCAGTCTCCTCGTCGGCGTAGCGGTCGTCTTCGCACTCGGCGAAATCGCACACACTCTCGTGCTCGGGCCGCTGGTGGCGGATATGGCTCCAGCCCATCTCCTCGGCCGCTATCTGTCTCTCTACACGTTGACCTTCACCCTTTCCTTGGCCCTCGGCCCAGCGATTGGTGGTCTTCTCCTGCAGAGCGCACCGGACGCGATTTGGTGGGGTGGTGCGCTCGCTGCGGTGCTGGCCGGAACCGTTCTGCTTCGGCTCGGCGACCGCATCCCCGACCCGCTGCACGAAACATCGTCACGCCTTACGTCGGCGCCAGAGACCGCCTGAGCTGGCATCCAACACTGACGCAATAGAGAGGAGAACTGATGAGCACGTACGCGATCGTGAACCTGCAAGACGAGGTCGAGGACTCTCTGGGCGAGCGCGCGCCCGGGATCGAGGGGCGCTTCGCACGCACGCACCTCGACTCCGAGCACCTTGGCGTCTCCTATCTGCGCTACAGCCCGGGCGTCCGCTCACCCTCGGCGCATGCCCATCGCGAACAGGAGGAGGCCTACGTCGTCATCAGCGGCTCTGGCCACGTCAGGCTCGACGACGAGATCCGCCCGCTCCGCTGCTGGGACGTTGTTCGCGTCAACCCCGAAACGGTGCGGGCCTTCGAGGCCGGCGACGACGGCCTCGAGCTGATCGCCATCGGCTCCGATCGCCCCGAGGGCGGCGACGGCGTCTTCGTCGACCCAGCCTGGATCGACTAAGCAGCGTGCCCTCCCCGGAAGCACGCAGCATGTTGAACCGTCTCGCCGAGCTCAATCGCCTACTTGCGAAAGCTTGGCGGACGGAGCTGCCGCGGATGGTTCTGCTCTTGCAGGCCGGGAATGCGCTCAACTGGTTCGGCTATGGGCTGATTCTCCCGTTCGAGATCATCTACCTGCACCAGTTCCGCGGCTTCTCGACGGCCACTGCCGGTTTGGTGCTTGCTGCGATCCTCGGCGCGGGCACCGTGGCAACACCTCCCTCGGGAGCCCTGCTCGACCGCTTCCGGCCCAAGTCGATCCTGATCGCCGCCAATCTCGCGAGCGCGGTCGGCTATGCCGGCCTTGCGTTCGTCGACCGGCCGTGGCAGGCATTCGCCTGCGCGGTGATCGGCGGTGCAGGAGTCGGTGTAAACCGCACCGCGAACAACACGTTGCTCCTCACCCTGGTAACGCCAGAGCAGCGTGTCGCCTCGTTCGCGCTCGGGCGAGCGGCACAGAACCTCGGCCTCGGGGCAGGCGCGGCCGTCGCGGGCTTCGTCATCTCCTCGGCACAAGACCTGCGGTCGTTTCAGGCGCTGTACCTGTTCGACGCGATCACGTACGCCGCGTTCGCGCTGGTCGTACTGGCGGTGGTGCCGAATCGAACCACCGCGGAGGCGCACGATGGCGCCGAGGGAGGAGGATTTCGGGTGGTCGCTCGCGACCGGAGGTTCCTGAGCATCACCGCCGTGAACCTCGTACTCATCATCGTCGGCTACGCGCTCTTCTCGAACATCTTGGCGCCGTTCGTGAAAGCGCATACAAGCGCCGGCCCGGGTGCGATCGGGCTCATGTTCGTCTTCAACTGCTTCTTCGTCGCGTTCGCACAGCTCCCCGTCACGCGTCTTTTCAAGCGGATGCACCGAGCTCGGGTATTCGCAACGGCGAGCGGGATCTTTGCGATTGCGCTCCTCGGCGTCTTGCCGGCGACGCTGATCCATTCCGAGTTCGCGGCGACAGCGCTCCTGTGCGCCGTCTCAACTGTGATCGCGTTCGCCGAGTGCGTCCACTCCATTGTCCTCGGCCCACTCGTCGCTGACCTCGCTCCTCCGCATCTCCTGGGCCGCTACATCTCGGTCTTCAGCCTGATGGTGACCGGGGGTTTCGCGATCGGTCCGGCCATCGGCGGCGCGGTGCTCGCATTTTCACCCGACGCCGTCTGGTGGGGCGGCGCTCTCGTCGCCGCAGTGATCGGCGTGGGCTGTCTCCTCGCCGGCGATCGCATCCCGGATGCGCCGCTGGCGGCGACCGAGTCAAACCCAGCGCCCGGCGGCTCGGCGGCGGAGTCGTGTCCGGTGCCTGAACCCGCATGACTTTCGCCGCCACCGCTTGACGCCGATGCCTCGCCGGCACGCTGTCTTAGCGCTCGTCGTTGCGGTCTGTTGGGCGGTGAACTTCGTCGTCATTGCCATTGGCCTCGAATCCTTCCCGCCGCTTCTCTTTGCGGCCTTGCGTTTCGGACTGACCGCCTTTCCTGCGGTGCCCCGGCCGGATGTGCGCCGCCCCAGACCTCCGTAACTCCTTGGCGGCGACGTCCGTTTATGCGCCCGCTCCGACGAGTCCGAGCGGGAATCCACCGAGCACCCATCCTGCGGTTCCCCCGGCTCTAAAGGGCGCGACCGCGATCACCAAGACCAGGAGCCCGCCGAGCAACAGGACGCCGTCACCGAGTGAGCGGCGGACGAGGGTCTTCAAAAAATCGCACAAAAGGGGGACGCAGCAATAGCCATTCCGCTGACAATTCAGCAGGCTTGTACTGCGGTTCTTCCTAAGGAGTAATCATGAAGCTGCGAGTTCTCCGAACGACTTATGCGCTTGCAGCCGTGGTCGCGTTCGTCGTGGCCGCCGGCGCAGGGTCGAAGTTCCACTAGTCGGGCGACAGGTACGGCGCGCGCTGCGGCCTAGAACCGGAGCGCGCCGTGCTCCCCGCATTAACGGCGTCTAACGCGGATTTAGTGCTTCAGCCGGGACCGGCCGGTGCCGATTAGCAGGACGTCCCTATGAACTGTGGCCTCAGGTGACCAGGTCGATCCGCATCTACTCTTACTCCCTCGGAGCCTGCTTTGTGCTCCTGCTGGGTTTCTCGCTCCGGCACGGTGCGCCTG
>DASSLB010000229.1:0-9272 GCA_035689945.1 Gaiellaceae bacterium
GCGCATCCACTCGTGATCGACGTAGAGCTGCTGCCGCCCGGTCAGCGTCCGCCACGGGATCTCGCGCTCGACGTTGAGCGTGAACGGCGAGTAGCGGCGCTCGTCGCTCTCGAGCCCGCTCCACTCGGGCGATGTGAGGACGCGGCGTGGATGCTCGACGAGGTCGTCGTAGGTGAGCCGCACATCCGCCTCGTGCGCGCCGATGTCGGTGAGCGGGACGCCCGTCTGCTGCTCGAGCGAGCCCCAGGCCTTCAGCGCGACCGCGCCGTTGGTCGTGCCCGAGAGCGCGAGAATCGCGTCGCAGACGTCGCGAGCCGTGTCGAGCCGAGCGCCCGGCTGCACCTCGTCTGCCGTCCACTTGATCCCCTTGGCGTTGACTCCCTGCTCGGCGAGCAGCGGCCCGACGGTTCGCATCCGCTCGGCGACGGCGGCGTAGTCGCGCTCGACCACGACGAGCTTGGGCATCGTCTTCCCTGGAATTGGCTCGCATTCGCCCGCGGCCCAATCGCGGACTTCACGCTGGGCGAGCTCGTCGGGAGTGTCGTGCTGGAGCGGCGCGGCGACGAGGTCGCGCCGGACACCCAGACGCGGCCCAGCGACGCGGGTGAACGCGTCGGCGAGCGTGCAGAACGAGTCCCAGTCCGAGCGCGCCTCCCACGGCGGCTCGACCGCCGGCGAGAACGGATGCACGAACGGGTGCATGTCCGTCGAGGAGATGTCCTCCTTCTCGTACCACGTGGCCGCGGGCAGGACGACGTCGGAGTAGAGCGCACTGCCGCTCATGCGGAAGTCGAGCGTGACGAGCAGGTCGAGCTTCCCCTGCGGCGCCTCCGGGTCGACCTCCTCCGCGCTGCCACCCGTCCCGAGCAGGTGCTCGAGGAAGTACTCGTGCCCCTTCGAGCTCGCGCCGAGCAGGTTCGCTCGCCAGAGGATCAGCGCTCGCGGCCAGTTCTCCTCGGCGGAGGGCGACTCGCACGCGAAGCGCAGCGAGCCGTCCTGCAGCTCGGCGAGCGCGTCGTCGGGAGAGAGGTCGAGCGGCGACCGGTCGAACTGCGGGTACGACGGAAGCCAGCCGAGCCGCACTGCCTTGGCGTGCAGGTCGAATGCGCTCTGCCCGTCGAAGTCCAGCTCGTCGTAGCGGTACTGCTCGGTCGCGAGGTACCAGTACGGCGTCGCAGCCTGTTGCCGCGGCGGCCGTGCCCAGTCGAGCGCGAAGGCAAGCGACGAGAAGCCGGTGATCGGGCGCACCTTCTCCTGGCCGACGTAATGGGCCCAGCCGCCGCCGTTGACGCCCTGGCAGCCGGTGAGAAGCAGCAAGGACAGGATCGCCCGGTAGGCGGTGTCGCCGTGGTACCAGTGGTTGACACCCGCGCCCAGCACGATCATCGAACGGCCGCCGGTCGCCTCGGCGTTTGCGGCCAGCTCGCGCGCGACCCGGACGCAGTCGGCGCGGTCGACGCCCGTGACTGACTCCTGCCAGGCCGGCGTGTAGGGCACGTCCGCGTCGTCGTAGCCGGCCGCTTCGTGCACGCCGTACTGGGCGAGGAGCAGGTCGAAGACGGTTGTGACGAGCTGCCCGCCCGCGCGCCGTGCAGGGACACCGCGCAGGAGTGGCGTGGTGAAGACGCCGGACTCCTCGAAGACGGGCAGCTCTATGACGACGTCCTCCGAGCCGGCTCCCTCGAGGGAGAGCCGCGGCCGGAGGCCGTCGATCTTCAGGTTCCACTCGCCGGAGCCGTCCCAGCGATGGCCGGCCGATCCCGTGGGAATCGCGGGACCGTCGGTGTTCTCGTCCCAGAGCGCAGGCTTCCACTCGGCGTGCTCTTCGCTCGAGCCAAGGTCGCTCGCCTGCAGGAAGCGACCGGGCACGTAGTGCTCGCCGCGGCGCTCGAGCGTGACGAGGAAGGGCAGGTCGGTGAAACGGCGCGCGTACTCCTCGAAGCGCGGCACGCGCCGTTCGGCCCAGAACTCCTTGAGGATGACGTGACCCATCGCCATGGCCAGGGCGCCGTCGGTGCCGGCCTGCGCGGGCAGCCACGTGTCGGCGAACTTCGTGTGCTGCGAATAGTCGGGACTGACGACGGCGACCTTCTGGCCGCGATAGCGCGCCTCGGTCATGAAGTGCGCGTCGGGCGTGCGCGTCATCGGGACGTTCGAGCCCCAGAGGATCAGGTAGCCGGCGTTGAACCAGTCGGCGCTCTCGGGCACGTCCGTCTGGTCGCCGAAGACCTGCGGCGAGGCGGGCGGCAGGTCGCAGTACCAGTCGTAGAAGGAAAGAAGCGGGGCGCCGAGCAGGGAGAAGAAGCGCGCACCGGCCGTGTAGCTCGCCATCGACATCGCCGGAATTGGTGAGAAGGCGGCGATCCGGTCCGGGCCGTAGCGCTCGATCGTCGACCCGAGGCACGCGGCGACGAGCTCCGCCGCCTCATCCCATGACGCGCGCTCGAGGCCGCCTTTGCCGCGCTCGGCTCGCCAGGCCGGGTCGGCCGCGATCTCGGCCCAGGCGTCCAGCGGCTCCAGCCGCGCCCGCGCCTCGCGCCAGCGCTCGAGCAGCGTTCCCCGCACGTAGGGGTGACGGACGCGAAGCGGGGAGTAGACGTACCAGGAGAAGCTGGCGCCGCGAGGGCAGCCGCGCGGCTCGTAATCCGGCTCGTCCGCGCCGTTCGCCGGGTAGTCGGTCTGCTGCGTCTCCCAGGCGACGATCCCGTCCTTGACGTACACCTTCCAGGAGCAGGAGCCGGTGCAGTTGACCCCGTGCGTCGAGCGCACGACGCGGTCGTGAGCCCAGCGCTCGCGGTAGAACGACTCCCAACCGCGGCTGCGCCGCGACGTGCCGTTCCACTGCCGCGGCTGCGGCTCGATCCGGCGCAGGAAACGGAGCGCGTCAGGCATGGACGCCGCGTCCTGCTCCCCGCAGCTCGAGCTCCGGAGCCGTCCGCAGCAGCCAGACCGCTATCGCGAGCGAGACCACGGTGAACACGAGCAGTCCGACGAATCCGTACGTGTACGTCCCTTGCGCGTCCTTGACGAGCCCAACGAAGACCGGCGGGAAGAAGCCGCCGAGACCGCCCGCCGCGCCGACGATGCCGGCCGCCGCGCCGGCGTCGTGCGGGAACTCGAGAGGCACGAGCTTGAACACGGCGCCGCTTCCGCCGCCGAGGAAGGTGCCGAGTGCGAGGCAGGCGATCGTGATCGGCACGATGCGCGGCGTCGGTGCGAGCGACGCGAGCACGGCAGCGCAGATCGCGATCCCCGCGAAGACCAGGACGAGAACCGGGTAGGCCCCTACGCGGTCGGCGAGCCAGCCGCCGACCGGACGCGCGAGCGTCGCCGCGATCACGAAGCCTGCGGCACGCGCGCTTGCCTCACCCTTCGAGAAGTCGAACCAGTCCTGCAGAACAGTCGGCAGCAGCAGGAACATCGCGACGAAGCCGCCGAAGGTGATGAAGTAGAAGAACGCGAGCCGGTACAGCCGCCAACCGGCGCGCAGCACGTCCCGGTAGCTCGTCGTCCGGCTGGGCACGTCTGCATCCCGCGCTGCGACGGCGATCAGCGCT
Source organism: Gaiellaceae bacterium (assembly GCA_035689945.1). Classification (GTDB taxonomy): domain Bacteria; phylum Actinomycetota; class Thermoleophilia; order Gaiellales; family Gaiellaceae; genus Palsa-739. Next base: position 3,558 of record DASSLB010000229.1, read on the forward strand.
GCGCCGCCGAGCAGCAGCGCTGCGGTGATCCAGCCGAGCGCAGGTCGTCCCCAGTGGTCGACGATCGCGGGCGCGCTGAAGAAGGCGATCGCCGTGCCGACGTTGCCCATCCCGTAGATGCCGACGGCCGCGCCCTGGGTGCCGGAGGGGTACCACTTCGCGACGAATGGGACGCCGACCGCGAACGAGGATCCCGCAACGCCGAGCAGGAATCCGACGCCGATCAGAGCCCAGTAGCTGTGGGCATAGCCGAACAGCACGGCCGGCAGCGCCGAGAAAGCCAGCAGCACGGTGAACATCAGGCGTCCCCCGTAGCGGTCGGTCAGCTTTCCGACGGGGATCCGCAGGAGCGACCCGAGCACGACGGGCACGGCGGTCAGGAGTAGGGCCTCTGTGTACGAGAGCCCGAGATCGTGCTTGAACGACTTCGCGAACGGCGAGATCAGGCTCCAGGCGGCGAAGCAGAGCGTGAATGCCAGCGTGGCGAGACCAAGATTCCTGTGCGCGCGCACCGTGCACCTCCAGCGTTGGGCTGTCGATCAATTGCTACTGCGATCCGGCGGCTCCGGAATCGGCGAAACCGCGTGGCCTCAATCAGGGAACTTACGGAGGCGAGATCGAGCGTGGCATGAGCAAATTTGCCCAATGCCTGTTCGCTCACGACTACCGCTCTTTCACACGGACAGCTCGGGCCGCATCGTCGACTGGAACTGCGCTGCCGAGGAGCTGTCCGGGATCCCGGCCCGTGAGGCTGTGGGGCGCGGCTGCTGGGAGGTCATCCGAGGCAATGACGCCCACGGTGGCGTCGTCTGCCACCCTGGCTGCTCCGTCGTGCGGCTCGCCCGCGAGGGCTGGCCTGTCTCCTGCACCGGCCTGCGCGTGCGGATGCCCTCGGGCATCGAGCACCTGACCCTCTCGACGATCGTCGTCGGTGCCGGGGACGACGCGCTGGTGCTCCATCCGCTGCACGTCGTCCCGCCGGAACCGGAGGCGGCAGCCTCGGCGTCCGAGGTTCCGGAGCTGACCCCGCGGCAGCGGGAGATCCTCGGCCTGCTGGCAGACGGGATCCGGCCGAAGGACATCGCGCGTCAGCTCGCGCTGTCGGTGCCGACGGTGCGCAACCACATTCATGCGCTGCTGCGCCGGCTCGAGGTGACCTCACAGCTCGCGGCGGTCGCGAAGGCGCGAGAGCTCAGCCTCTGCGACCGACCGCAGCCGTAACGCCTGTCCCGGCCGCGACCAGCGCGGCGCCCAGCCCGATTGTGAGCTCTGCGATGCGCGAGCCCATATAGGCCTGCATCAGCGCCGTCTGGAGCGTCGTGGACTGCAACCAGAGCGTGACCTGGGGGTTCACGACCGGCTGGCCCGTGCGCTCGTCGAGGAGCGCGTCCTTTCGATTCGACGTGGGATTGCCGTCGCGGCCGAGGTAAGGAGCGGTCTCCGCGTACGTCCGACCGTCGGCCAGATCCAGCGTGGTGCGGCGGATCGACTCCGCCAGCGACCGGGCCGACGTGCCGCCCGTAACACGCACTTCCCCAGGGCTGATGATTCGCTCACGGGTGAGCGTCGCTCGGACCTCGCGTCTCGCCCACAGGCCCACGGATACGAGCCCTGCGCCGGCGAGCGCCGTACCGATTCCGCTCCATCTCCCGAGCGCCTGCGCGGGTTGCCTGGCCTTCACGCCCATTGATGCTAGGCGCCGAAGCAGTCCCGGCTCCTGGGCAATTTTGCTCATGCGTTCGCGCACACGCGGCCGTAGGCTCGGGCGACCAAAGAGGGGTCAGCTGACGATGTCGGAGCACCAAGCAGCCCCCGAGAGCTTGTTCCCCGCCGAAGCGCCCGGCGCTACCGGCGGATCGCGCTGGACCGGGGGCCGGGTCGCGGCCGTTGCGATCGGGTCGCTGCTGGCGTTGCTCGGCGTGGGGCTCCTGGGAGCCGGCGGAACTGGCGTGTGGGCGGATCTGACGCAGCGCGACGCGGGCTACGTCACAACGGGGGTCCACGAGTTCTCCACGTCGGGATCCGCGCTCGCGACAGAGCCGACGCATCTCGGGTCGCCGGGAGTCGAGTGGCTGTACTCGCCGGGGCTGCTCGGCACGGTTCGGATCCGGGTCACGCCGCTCCACGCAGGATCGGCACTGTTCGTCGGGATCGCCCATTCGAGGGACGTGGATCGGTACCTCGCAGGTGTCGACCACGCGGTCATCTCCGACTTCTTCGGGAACAAGCAGAAGACTGTCGCCGGCGGTCGTCCGCGATCCGCTCCGGCCGCGCAGCACTTCTGGGCCGCGTCGACCACGGGCACGGGAGCCCGGACGCTGAAGTGGAAGCCGCACGGCGGCTCGTGGACCGTCGTCGTGATGAATGCCGGCGGACGTGCCGGCCTCGGCGTTCGGGCCGACCTCGGCGCCCGCATGCCCTCCGTGGTGTGGATCGCGCTCGGCCTGATCGTCGCAGGCGTGGTTTTCCTCGCGGGCGGAGGGATGCTCATCGCGAGTGCCGTGCGCACTCGCCGCGAAGGGAGGAGCAGTGGAGATCGATGAGGCCGCATCGGCCTTCTTGACCAAGAAGCGCGTGGCGGTCACCGGCGTGTCTCGCGCGCCGAAGCAGCACGGGAGCAACACCGTCTACAAGCGGTTACGGGACCGGGGATACGACGTGTTCGCGGTCAATCCGAACGCCGACACCGTGGAGGGCGACGTGGCCTACGCGGACCTCCGGTCGATCCCCGGCGGGGTGGAGGCCGTCGTGATCGGGACCCGGCCGGAACGCGCCGACGAGACCATGCGCGAGTGCGCCGAGCTTGGCATCAAGCACGTCTGGATGCATCGCAGCTACGGCGGCGGCAGCGTCTCGAACAGCGCGACGGCCTACGGCCGAGAGCGGGGCATCACCGTGATCGACGGCGGCTGTCCCTGCATGTTCGAGCCCACCTCCGACTTCGGCCACAGGGTCATGCGCCGCATCTACGGCCGGCACGTGCCGAAGCAGGTCTGAACCAGAGAGGAGCAGCACATGGAGGCAAACAGAGAGCTTCTCGAGCGCTATGTCGAGCTCTACAACGCAGGCGACCTCGAGGCGTGCATGGAGCTCTACGCCGAAGACGCCGTGCAATGGATGCACGACGGCCTGTTTGAAGGCGTGGACGCGATCCAGGAGCGGCTGGCCCGCGACCTGACCGCGTTCCCCGACGCGAAGTACGTGGTCGAGAGCTTCGTCGAAGACGACGACAAGTTCGCGGACGAGTGGACGTTCACCGGCACGAACACGGGCCCGTTCCGGCTTCCTGACGGCAGTGAGGTGCCGGCAACCGGCAGGCCGGTCGAGATCAAAGGGATGGAGTTCGTCGAGGTGCGCGACGGAAAGATCGTCGTCGACAACCTCTACTACGATTTCATGGCAGCGGTCGCCCAGCTCGGCCTCGTCCCGGAAGGGGTGGCTGCGTGATGTTCGAGGTGAAAGCGCGACTGAAGATTCGTCAGGGCGAGCTCGAGGGGTTCAAGCGCCAGGCAGCCGAGGTCATGCGCCTCGCGAGGGAGAAGGACACGAAGACTGTGCGCTACGACTGGTTCATCAGCGACGACGGGGTTCAATGCGAGGTCCGCGAGAGCTACCTCGACGCCGACGGCCTGTTCGAGCACAACGAGCATGTCAAGGAGGCACGGGACCAGCTCTTCCGCGACTTCGCCTATGACCACGATATGACCATCTACGGCGAGCCGTCGCCTGCCCTTGCCGCGCTGATGGAGCGCATGGCGGGACATGTCCAGTTCAGCCGGTACTCGCTCCTGCAAGGTCTGGAGAGCGCAGGCGGATGACTCCGGTCAGCTTCGAGATCGAGCGTCCAGCCGCGTTCAAGCGGGAGCATGTGTTCCTGCGGGTCGCCGTGTTCATCGTGGTCGGCTGGGTCGGCCACCCCTGGGGGCTGCTCTGGCTGGGCCTCCCCCTTGTCGCAGCAATCCTGGTCTCGCAGAAAGGCGGGCAGCGTTACCTCGACGAGAACGGGCCGGCGGTTACCCGCGTCCTCAACTGGATCCTCGACCTTGCGGCGTATCTCGCGCTTCTGACCGACGAGCTGCCGGGCGGGAGTAAGCATGCCGTTCGCTTCCAGGTGGAGCGGTCCGGCTCGCCGACCGTGGGCTCGGTGCTGCTCCGCATCCTCTGGGCGATCCCCAGCCTGATCGTGCTCGCGATCCTCAGCTTCGTGGGCGCGATCGTCTGGCTGATCGCCGCCGTGTCCGTGCTCGTCGACGAGCGCTACGGGGAGGGCCTCTGGCGATTCCTCGCCGGCCTCGTCCGCTGGGAGGCGCACCTGTTGGCGTATCTCGCCTCGCTCGTCGACGACTACCCGCCGTTCACACTTGCGAGTGGCTCCGTTTCCCCTGCCTGAAGAAAGGTGTGAAGACATGTTCGAAGCAACAGCGAAACTGAAGATCCGGGAGGGAGAGCTCGAGGGGTTCAAGCTCCAGGCCGCTGAGCTGATGCGGCAGATGCGAGAGCAGGACGAGCTGCCGCTCCGCTACGACTGGTTCCTGAAGGACGACGGGACCGAGTGCGAGGTCCGGGAAGCGTACGAGAGCGCCGACGACCTACTCGCGCATCAGCGCCCGCTCGCCGAGGCGAAGATGAAGCTCTTCCGCGAGTTCGTCGACGGTCACACCATGGCCTTTTACGACGAGCCGTCGCCGGCGCTGACTCAGGCCCTCGACGGGATGGGCACTCCTCACGTGCAGTTCTCGTTGTTCCAGGGACTGCGCGCCGACGCCGAAGTCCTCGTCTAGCCGTGGCGACCCGAATCGAGGAGACGGCGGCACCGGAGGTCCGCAGCGGCTCGGTGGGCTTTGCGACGGTCGGCGTTGCCGACGACGCCGTGGCGGACGTGGCAGCGGCTCTGGTCGGAGCGCTCGAGGCGCGGGGGTTCGTGCGGGCCCCAGACGAGACGGAGGCCGGAATCGTGCTGAACCTCGTCGACCGGGAGCAGCCCCGACCGTTCCGCCGGCGGGCGAGAGGCACCTTCGTCGCGGCTCTCTGGAGCTTGCCGCAGGCGCCGGAGGATCCGCTGCGCGAGACGTATCCGATGCTTGTGCGCGCGCTCGCCAACATCAGCCTCTGCTACGTCCCCGGCCACGGCGTCCTCTTCACGACGATGGAGCGGGGCAACTACCTCGTACCGGAGGGCGAAGACCTCGCGGCCGAGGTCGTCGCGCGGCTCGAGCCGCTCGCCACCTCGCACCTCGTGATCGACAACGAGTTCCGCCGCGACCTCGAGCCCGAGCTCTGGCAGGGCGACGAGGTGACGCGGGAGCTCGCCGAGGTGGGGCGGAGGCTCGGCGAGCTCGACCTTCTCCCGGCTCCGTTCCCGGTCGAGGATCTCGTGAGCGCGGACGACCTGCGCCGGATCAAGCGGCTGTACGCGATCGGCGGGCTCTCCTACGGCAACCTCTCGGCGCGTAAGGACGCGACACGGTTCTGGATGAGCGCGAGCGGCGTCGACAAGGCGAAGCTGGAGGAGCCGGGCCGCGACATACTGCTCGTCTCGGGCTACGACACCGCCGCGGGCAGGATCGTCCTCAGCGTGCCGCCGGAAGTGGAGCCGCGCCGCGTTTCCGTCGACGCGATCGAGCACTGGATGATCTATCGCGAGAACCCCTCGGTGGGCGCGATCCTCCATCTCCACGCATGGATCGAGGGAATCGAGGCGACCGACGTCAACTA